>JASLKK010000010.1 GCA_030747595.1 Acidimicrobiales bacterium
GTGGCGCCACCGACCCGGCGGCTACGCACCTCAAGCTGGGGACGGACGTTGTCGATGGCCCGCTTCAGCGTGCCGACCGGCTCCGAGCCGGTCTTGGACTCGACGGTGGACAGGGCGCTGTAGACGATGCGCTCGGCGGTGGAGCGCTTACCGCGCTGCAGCACCTTGTTGACGAGCTGGGTGACAACGGTGGACCGGTAGACAGGGTCCGGGGTCAACTCACGACGAATGGCGGGGCCTTTACGCGGCACGGTCAGCCTTCCTTCTTGGCGCCGTAACGGCTACGGGCCTGACGGCGCTGGCTGACACCCGAGGTGTCGAGCGTTCCACGCACCACCTTGTAGCGGACACCGGGGAGATCCTTCACACGTCCACCACGCACCAGCACAATGGAGTGCTCCTGGAGGTTGTGGCCCTCGCCGGGGATGTAGGCCGTGATCTCGCTCCCACTGGTGAGACGAACACGAGCCACCTTGCGGAGGGCGGAGTTCGGCTTCTTCGGCGTCGTGGTGTACACCCGGGTGCACACGCCGCGTCGCTGGGGCGCGCCCTTCAGCGCCGGCGTGGGGTCCTTGCGGCGCTTGGATTGGCGGCCCTTGCGGACCAGCTGCTGGATGGTGGGCACTTGTGCTCCTCGTGTCGGCCCGAAAGGGGCCAATTCTGATGGAAATCTCGAACTCGAACTCGAACTCAGGTTGTCTCTGGGGTACACCGCACACCCAGAACCGGGTCGCGGCACCGGCCAACGGACGAGTCTACGGGCGGCCCCTGCCGGGTCCAAACGTCGACCACCGGCCAGACCGACGACACGAATCGACCCCGCCTCCCGGCAGGGTCGGTCCGGCGGCCGGTCAGTCGGCTACAGGAGTGGCCTCCCCACTGGAATCCGCACCGGCCGGCGCATCCATGGCGCCAGCCAGGTCGATCACGTCGGCCTCGTAGGCACCGGCGAAGGCATCCTCCCCAGGGCCGGCCTGTCCGGCCAACCACTCGGCGAGATCCTGCTCCTCGTCGGCTGACGAGTAGAAGTCCATGGGCTTGTAGTCCGGCGCGTGGGTGGCTACCCGTCGGTACTCCTCCATACCAGTACCCGCAGGCACCAACTTGCCGATGATGATGTTCTCCTTGAGGCCGATGAGCTTGTCGCTCCGGCACTCGATGGCCGCCTCGGTGAGCACCCGGGTGGTCTCCTGGAAGGAGGCCGCCGAGAGCCACGACTCGGTGGCGAGCGAGGCCTTGGTGATGCCCATGAGCTCCGGACGCCCTTCGGCGGGACGACGGCTCTCGGCCACCAAGAGGCGATTCGTCTCGGCAAACAACCGCTGGTCGACCTGCTCGCCGGGCAAGAAGTCCGACTCGCCGGGATCGTTGATCTTCACCCGACGGGTCATCTGACGCACGATGAGCTCGATGTGCTTGTCGTGGATCGACACGCCCTGGTCTCGGTACACCCGCTGGACCTCTTCCACGAGGTACTGCTGGGTCTCCCGGACACCCTTGATCTCGAGGAGTTCCTTGGGATCCCGGGGGCCCTCAACAATGGCGTCACCGGCCCGCACCTCGGCGCCGTCGGCGACCTCAAGACGAGCCAGGCCCTGGATCAGATGGACGTCCTCAGTGCCGTCATCGGCGACCACGGTGATCTCACGACCACGACCCTCGTCCTCGGCGATACGGACAACACCGGAGATGCGGGCCAGGGTGGCCTTACCCTTGGGCTCGCGAGCCTCGAAGAGCTCGACGACTCGGGGAAGACCGCCAGCGAGGTCCTTGCCGGCCACACCACCGGTGTGGAAGGTACGCATGGTCAGCTGGGTGCCGGGCTCCCCGATCGACTGGGCGGCGATCACACCAACCGCCTCACCGACCTCGATGGCCTTGTTGGTGGCCAACGACATGCCGTAGCTGGCCGCCGAGACGCCGGTGGGCGACTCGTCGGTGAGCGGTGACAGCACCCGCACCCGGTCAATGGTGGTGTCATCGCGCATGGCGATCATCTCCGGCTCACCCACGATCATCCCGGCGGCGAGAACGGTGCCGTCGCCCAGGGTGACGTCGTCAGCCAGGGTCCTGCTGAACAGACGGGTCTCGAGGTGGCTCCGTCGGTTGGGCTCATCGGGGCGGACCTCGTCGATCCAGATACCACGCACTCCCATCTCGGATGCGAACGGGTCAACGTCGTTGATGATGAGTTCCTGGGACACGTCGACCAGTCGACGGGTCAGGTAACCGGAGTCAGCGGTCCGCAGAGCGGTATCGACCAGACCCTTACGAGCACCCGGTGTGGCAATGAAGTACTCCAACATCGCCAGTCCCTCACGGAAGTTGGACTTGATGGGGCGGGGAATCATGTCGCCACGAGGGTTGGCCACTAGACCGCGCATGCCGGCGATCTGGCGAACCTGCATCATGTTTCCACGAGCACCCGACTTGACCATCATGTCAATCGAGTTGGCCTCGTCGGCCTCCAGGGCGTCGACCATCTTGTCGGTCACCTCGGCGGTCGCGGAGTTCCAGATCTCGACTTCCATCTGCCGACGCTCGCCATCGGTGATGATGCCCTTCCGGAACTGGGCCTCGACCTTCTCGGCACGCTTCTCGTGCGCGTCGAGGATGGCTGCCTTCTCTGGCGGAGTCTTGACGTCGTCAATGGACACCGTCAGACCTGAGCGGGTGGCGAAGTCAAAGCATGCGTCCTTCATGGCGTCGAGGGACTCGGCCACCACCTTCTTCGGGTAGCCACGGGCCAGGTCGTCCACGATCGTGCCCAGCTCGGACTTACCGACCTGCTGGTTAACGAACATGATCATCTTGGCTCGATGGCCGCCGACCTCGAGGGGCTCGATCTCGTGGCCCGGGAGGGCGGCGTTGAAAAACACGCGGCCCGGCGTGGTGGTGTGCCACGTGGCGGCCACGCCGTTGGCCGGCGTATCGATGAGCTCCGGGTACTCCGACGAGCGGTACTGGATGCGGGCGTGCAGGTGCACGGCCCCGGTCTCCCAAGCCCATCGGAGGTCGTTGATGTCCCGAAAGACCTTGCCCTCACCGGTCAGGCCCTCGCCCTCGGCGGTCAGGTAGTAGGCACCGATGACCATGTCCTGGGTCGGGGTGACCAGCGGACGACCGTGGGCCGGGCTGAGCACATTGTTGGCCGACAGCATCAACACTCGTGCCTCGGCCTGAGCCTCGGCCGACAACGGCAGGTGGACGGCCATCTGGTCACCGTCGAAGTCGGCGTTGAACGCCGCGCAGACCAACGGGTGGATACGTATGGCCTTGCCCTCCACCAGGACCGGCTCGAAGGCCTGGATGCCTAGACGGTGCAGGGTGGGGGCACGGTTCAGCATCACCGGGTGCTCGCGTATGACGTCCTCAAGGACAGTCCACACCTGAGGCTTGCGCCGTTCGACCATACGCTTGGCCGACTTGATGTTCTGGGCCAGTTCCTCCTCGACCAGCTTCTTCATGACGAACGGCTTGAACAGCTCTAGCGCCATGACCTTGGGCAGGCCGCACTGGTGGAACTTGAGGGTCGGGCCGGCCACGATGACCGAACGGCCTGAGTAGTCGACGCGCTTGCCGAGCAGGTTCTGACGGAACCGACCCTGCTTGCCCTTGAGCATGTCCGAGAGGGACTTCAGCGCGCGGTTACCCGGACCGGTCACCGGACGACCCCGACGGCCGTTATCGAACAGTGCGTCGACGGCCTCCTGGAGCATCCGCTTCTCGTTGTTGACGATAATCCCCGGGGCACCCAGGTCGAGCAGCCGCTTTAGGCGGTTGTTCCGGTTGATCACCCGGCGGTATAGGTCGTTGAGGTCCGAGGTGGCGAAGCGACCACCGTCGAGCTGGACCATGGGACGAAGCTCGGGCGGGATGACCGGCACGGCGTCGAGGATCATGGCGCGCGGCTCGTTGACCCGGCGGCCGTGCTCGTCACGACGGTTGAAGGCAGCCACGATCTTGAGGCGCTTGATGGCCTTCTGCTTGCGCTGAGCCGACAGGGGCTTCTGGCCCTCCGGCGGATCGATCAGCTCACGAAGTTTGACCTCTTCGTCGTCGAAATCGATCCGTTCGATGAGCTGGGCCAGGGCATCGGCGCCCATGCCACCCTCGAAGTACTCACCCCAGCGATCCTCGAGTTCACGCCACAGCATGTCCTCCTCGATGATCTGGCGGGCGAACAGGCTGGTGAACTCGTCCCATGCGCGGTTCAGAACGTCGAGTTCCTGCTCGTACTGGTCGCGAATGAACTGGAGGTCCTTGTCGGCGGCCTTAGCGCGAGCCTTGAGGTCCGACTCCTTGGAGCCCTCGGCCTCCATCTCGGCCAGCTCGGACTCGAGGTCCTCCTGGCGACGGTTCAGCTCGCGGTCACGCTCCTCCTCGATGGCGAGGCGCTCCTCGGCCAACTCGGACTCCAACTCCGGAAGGTCCTCGTGACGCTTATCCTCGTCCACCCACACAACCAGGTTGGCCGCAAAGTAGATGACCTTCTCCAACTGCTTGGCCTTGAGCTCCTCACGGGGCTCGGTTCCCATCAGCAGGTAGGCCAACCAGGAACGGGTGCCCCGCAGGTACCAGATGTGGACGGCCGGAGCAGCCAGCTCGATGTGGCCCATGCGCTCGCGCCGCACCTTGGACCGGGTCACCTCGACGCCGCAACGCTCGCAGATGATGCCCTTGAACCGGACCCGCTTGTACTTGCCGCAATAGCACTCCCAGTCCTTCGTCGGGCCGAAGATCTTCTCGCAGAAGAGCCCGTCCTTCTCCGGCTTGAGGGTGCGGTAATTGATGGTCTCCGGCTTCTTGACTTCGCCGTTGGACCACATGCGGATTCCGTCCGCAGTGGCCAGGCCGATTCGGAGCTGATCGAATTCGTTTACGTCAAGCACTGTGTCTTCCTGCGTCTCGTTGCGATGCGTGGCTGGTGTCTGGTTGGTGTCGGTCGCTCAGGGGCGGGTCAGCGGGCGAGAAGGCCGGCGGCACGCCGCTCGTCCTCCTCGTCGGACCCACGCTCCGGGCGGGACAGGTCGATGCCGAGTTCCTCGGCGGCGCGGTAGACATCCTCATCGAAGTCCCGCATTTCGATCTCGCGGCCGTCCTCGGCGAGGACCTCCACGTTGAGACACAGGGACTGCATCTCCTTGATGAGCACCTTGAAGCTCTCGGGGATGCCCGGCTCGGGAATGTTGTCTCCCTTGACGATGGCCTCGTAGACCTTGACCCGACCCAACACGTCATCGGACTTGATGGTCAGGAGCTCCTGGAGGCAGTAGGCGGCGCCGTAAGCCTCGAGCGCCCACACCTCCATCTCACCGAACCGCTGGCCGCCGAACTGGGCCTTACCGCCGAGAGGCTGCTGCGTGATCATCGAGTACGGGCCGGTCGACCGAGCGTGGATCTTGTCGTCCACTAGGTGGGCCAGCTTCAGGATGTAGACGTAGCCGACCATGACCTCGCTGTCGTACGCCTCGCCGGTCCGACCGTTGTAGAGAGTCGTCTTGCCGTCCAGCTGAACCATCCGGTCCCCGTCGACCGATTCGGGTCGCAGGTTGCCGAGAATCTTCTGGATGGTCGGGTGCTTACCGGCCAGATCCTCTTCGTCCCATTTGGCACCGTCGAAGACGGGCGTGGCCACGTGGACCGAGGGCTCGGTGGACGGACGGGTCTTCTTCTCGATACCCCGCACCGGTTCGGACCCCACGGCTTCGCCGTCGATCTCCCAACCCCACCGGGCGCAGTAGCCGAGATGGGCCTCCAGCACCTGGCCAACGTTCATCCGTGACGGTACGCCGAGCGGGTTAAGGATGATGTCCACCGGTGTGCCATCGGCCTGGTACGGCATGTCCTCGATGGGGAGGATCTTGGAGATCACACCCTTGTTGCCGTGGCGGCCGGCCAGCTTGTCGCCCACGCTGATCTTGCGCTTCTGGGCTACGTAGACCCGAACCAACTGGTTGATCCCGGGGGGCAGTTCGTCGCCGTCGTCGCGGCTCTGCACCCGGACGTCGATGACCTTGCCGGTCTCACCGTGCGGAACCTTCAGCGATGTGTCGCGCACCTCGCGGGACTTCTCCCCAAAGATGGCCCGCAGGAGACGCTCCTCCGGGGTGAGTTCGGTCTCCCCCTTCGGGGTGACCTTGCCGACCAGCACATCGCCGGGCGACACCTCGGCGCCCACGCGCACGATGCCCAACTCGTCGAGGTCGGCGAGGATCTCGTCGGACAGGTTGGGGATGTCGCCTGTGATCTCTTCGGCACCCAACTTGGTGTCGCGAGCGTCGATCGTGTGCTCGTGGATGTGGATCGACGTGAGGACGTCGTCCTTAACTAGGCGCTCCGAAAGGATGATGGCGTCCTCGAAGTTGTAGCCCTCCCATGACATGAAGGCCACCAGCAGGTTCTTGCCTAGCGCCAGCTCGCCACCATCGGTGGACGGACCGTCGGCCAGCAACTGACCAGCCTTGACCTTCTGGCCCGGCGTAACCCGAATCTTCTGGTTCACGCAGGTGTCCTGATTAGAACGGACGTACTTGAGTAACTGGTGGGTAACCGTGCCGGTCTTGGCGTAGTTCATGGTGACCGACACGCCGTCGATGGCCATCACGGTGCCGGCCTCATTGGCCAGCAGCATGTCGGCAGCATCGTGGGCCGCGCTGGCCTCAATCCCGGTGCCGATGTATGGAGCCTCGGCCCGGACCAGCGGAACCGCCTGACGCTGCATGTTGGCGCCCATGAGGGCCCGGTTGGCGTCGTCGTGCTCTAGGAACGGAATCAGGGCCGTGGCCACCGACACGATCTGCTTGGGCGAGACGTCCATTAGTTGGACCTCGGTGCCCGGCACGTAAGAGATCTCGGTGGTGGCACCGAAGAAGACATCCTGTTCGAGCTGCAGCTTGAGGTCGTTCAGCGAGGCGGCCTGCGGCGACCGGCGCACCAGCACGCGGTCGTTGCGGAAGGTGCCATCGTCGTTAAGCGGAGCGTTGGCCTGAGCGACGACGTACTCCTCCTCGTCATCGGCCGCCATGTAGACGATCTCGTCGGTGACGCGACCGTCGATCACCTTGCGGTACGGCGACTCAATGAAGCCGAACGGGTTCACCCGTCCGTAGGTGGCCAGACCACCGATCAGGCCGATGTTGGGGCCCTCGGGGGTCTCGATCGGACACATCCGTCCGTAATGCGAGAAGTGGACGTCGCGGACCTCGAAGCCTGCCCGCTCACGGGATAGGCCGCCGGGGCCGAGTGCTGAGAGACGGCGACGGTGGGTCAGACCCGACAACGGGTTGACCTGGTCCATGAACTGCGACAACTGGCTGGTGCCGAAGAACTCCTTGATTGCGGCAACCACCGGTCGGATGTTGACCAGGTTCTGCGGGGCGATGGCCTCCACGTCCATGGTCGTCATGCGCTCGCGCACGACCCGCTCCATACGAGACAGGCCGATACGAAGCTGGTTCTGGATCAACTCGCCCACCGAACGGATACGCCGGTTGGCGAAGTGGTCCTGATCGTCGAGGCGGTAGCCGGGCTCACCCTTGGCCAGGTGGAGCAGGTAGGTACAGGTGGCCAAGACCTCGGACCGGGTCAGGACCGGCGAGTCGGGGTCGGGGCGCTCGAGCTCGAGACCGAAGATCTCCTCGATCTTCTCGATCTCGGGGCCGAGTTTCCGGTTCAGCTTGTAGCGACCGACCCGGGACAGGTCGTAGCGACGCGACTCGAAGAAGGCGTTGCGAAGGTAGGCACGGGCGGCCTCGACGGACGGTGGCTCACCGGGACGGACCCGCTTGTAGATCTCGAGCAGCGCCTCTTCCTGTGGCGACTTGCGCTCACCAGCCTCGACGGCATCCTGCCACCCTTCGGGGAGCTGGTCCTTCTCCCACTGGCCCTCGAGGTAGTCGAAGTACCGGACGAAGCGGTCCAGGAATCCCGGCTCATTTTCCTCGTCGTAACCGAGGGCACGAAGCAGGGTGAACATCGAGATGCGGCGCTTACGGGCCACCCGGGTTCCGGCGGTGACGTGCTTGCCGGGCTTGTGCTCGACGTCAAACTCGATCCACTCTCCCCGGTAGGGGTGGATGGTGCCGGTGACCAGCTGGTGCTTGGACATATTTCGCAGCCGGTACCGGTCACCGGGCTGGAAAATGACGCCAGGGGAACGCACGAGCTGGGACACCACGACACGCTCGGTGCCGTTAATGACGAAGGTGCCCTTCTCGGTCATGCGGGGGAAGTCCCCCATGAAGACCGTCTGCTCCTTGATCTCACCGGTGTTCTCGTTCTTGAAAGCGGCGCGCACGAAGATGGGCGCGGAGAAGGTCATGTCCCTCTCCTTGCATTCCTCGATCGTGAACTTCGGCGGCGGGCACAGGTCCTCATCCGTCGGGTCGAACTCGAGTTCCAACGAGAGCGTCTCGCTGAAGTCGGTGATGGGGCTGAGGTCCCGAAACGTGTCAGCAACGCCTTCTGCGCTGAACCACTCGAACGACTTCCGCTGGATGTCGATGAGGTGGGGCAGCGGGAGGACTTCCTCCAGGTTGCCAAACGAGTAACGGTCCCGGACGAGGGGGCGAGCAGAGGACACCTAGAACTCCTGGCCAGGGGAAACGGACGTGGTGGTCACCGTGGACACGTCGACGAACGCCAAGAAAACAGCACGAATGGCGGGCGCGACCACGGCAACTGGGGATCCTAACGGTCGCGCGCAGGCAGGCACAACCCCTGCGGGGCAGCACCATCCAGCCCCATAGGGCTGATCTGACGCGCACGGTACGGGTTCAGCGCGTGCCGGTCAAGGACCGTCCCCGATCGAGAGGTGAACGGAACCGACGGGCAACCCGAAGCGACAGGTAACCCATGGAAAACAACGGAACCCCGGGCCTCGTCCAAAGACGGGGACCCGGGGTCCGTACGAACGCCCCAACAATGGGGCGCTTAACGAGTTGCTACTTAAGCTCGATGCTGGCCCCGGCGGCCTCGAGGGCCTCCTTGGCCTTCTCGGCGTCTTCCTTGGTAGCGCCTTCCAGCACAGTCCCCGGAGCGCCATCGACCAGGTCCTTGGCGTCCTTCAGACCAAGGTTGGTCAACGAACGCACCTCCTTGATGACCTGGATCTTCTTGTCGCCAGCGCCGGTCAGGACGACGTCGAAGGAGTCCTTCTCCTCCTCCTCGCCACCAGCGTCGCCACCGACCGGGGCCGCAGCAGCCGTGGCCACCGGGGCCGCAGCGGTCACGCCGAACTTCTCTTCGAAGTCCGACAGCAGCTCACTAAGTTCCAGCACGGTCATCCCGGCGATCGCGTCCAGGATCTCTTCCTTCGTCGCCATGATTACTCCTCTTCTTCGTTGTCGTCTTGGCTGACAGGTGCACCGACGGTGTCGGTGCCTTCGTCCGCTGCCTTCTCCTCCGTGGAGGAGTCAGTAGCATCGGTTTCCTCGGCGGCGGGTGCCGCATCGGTCTCGTCCACAGTGGGAGCGCCCGGGGCACCCCCCTGCTCTATAAGGGCCTGTAGTGCGTAGGCCATGTTCTGCGGCAGTGCCTTAAGCAGAGCGGCGAACTGCTGCATCGGGGCGGCCATGGCGCCGGCCAGCTGGGCCAGTAGCACCTCGCGCGGGGCGATTTCAGCCAGTGCTGAGATCTCCTCGGCGGTCAGCCGCTTCTCGTCCAGCAGGCCACCCTTGATGATCAGAGCCTCGTTCGCCTTGGCAAACTCCTTGAGTGCCTTGGCTACACCTACCGGATCGCCGGCGGAACCGTCGGCCTGCTCGCCCACGAAGGCAATAGCCGTCGGGCCGGTCAACAGGTCGTCAATCTCGAGGCCCAGCTCCTCGACGGCGAAGCGCACCAGGGTGTTCTTGTACACCTTGTATTCGCCGCCAGACTCGCGTAGGGCCCTACGCAGTTCGGCCATGGCCGGAACATCAAGGCCCCGGTACTCGGTCAGGACCGCGGCATCGCTGGCCGAGAACTTCTCTCGGACCTCGTCGACCACCGCGATCTTCTCGGATCGGGCTTCTCCCACGCTCACACCTCCTCGTCTGTTCTATTCGGTCGGGCCGGCGCTGCCGTACCCACCCGGTTTGCGGTTGTCCTGTCATGCCGACCCGATGGTCGGCCGCACACCGCAGACCGGGACCCGGGCAAACCCGGGTCCGATCAGGAGGTCTCCCCTGCTCGGGCGGTCGATCGGTGCGCCGGACGGATCCGGTGGGCATCGGGACTCGTTCTGCGCCGTGGCGCAACCCGGAGGTCTTCGGTGAGCGTGTCGATTGTGTCGGTCAGGGTACCGGCGACGGCCGGTGCCCCCACCGGGGAGTGATCCCGTTACCCAGAGATCCGGGTTGCCGGGAAAACCGGATCAGTCAGTGAGGCGACCCGGATCAATGCGGATCCCAGGGCCCATCGTCGACGAGATCGATACCTTCTTGAAGTACCGGCCCTTGGCCGACGACGGCTTCAGGCGCTCGATCTCGTCGAGGGCCGCCAACAGGTTGGCGCCCAGCGCGGCGGCGTCGAAGCTGACCTTGCCGATCGGCAGGTGGACGTTTCCGTACCTATCGGTGCGGAACTCCACCTTGCCGCCCTTGAACTCTCCGACCGCCTTGGCCACATCATCGGTGACCGTGCCGGACTTCGGGTTGGGCATAAGCCCGCGCGGTCCGAGGGCCCGACCGAGCTTTCCGACGGTGGGCATCATGTCCGGGGTAGCAATGGCCACATCGAAGTCGAGCATGCCGCCCTCAACCTCGGCGGCCAGATCGTCACCACCTACGTGGTCGGCGCCCGCCTCACGGGCTGCGTTGGCGGCTTCACCCTGCGCGAACACGGCGACACGGACGTCCTTGCCGGTTCCCGACGGGAGGGCGACGGTGCCACGCACCATCTCCTCGGCCTTGCGGGGGTCGACGCTAAGGCGGACCAGTAGGTCTACCCCCTCGTCGAACTTCGCCCCGGCCAATGACAATGCCAGGTCGAGAGCCTCGGTCGCCGAGTACATCTGATCGCGGTCGTATCTTGACGATGCGTCCGTGTACCGCTTGCCTTGCTTACCCATGTCGCCTTCTTCCTGTTCCAGCTCCCTCGGGCGGGTCGGTGTCTCCGGTGGGGCGAGGTCCTCCCCCATCCCGGAACCGCTGTTGCGGTGACCCTCGATCTCAGTTTTTAGATTCCCGGTCGAACCGGGAGCCGCCAGCTCAGCTGACAGCGATGCCCATACTGCGCGCAGTGCCGGCAACCTGGAGTTTGGCGCCTTCGATGTCGATGGCGTTCAGGTCGGGCAGTTTGGATTCGGCGATCTCGGTTACCTGGGCCCAGGTGATCGAACCGGCCTCTTCCCGCCCCGGGTTCTGTGACGCCTTGTCAAGGCCGGCGGCCTGACGGATCAGGAACGAGGTGGGCGGCGTCTTGGTGACAAAGGTGAACGACCGGTCCTCGTAGATGCTGATCTCGACGGGGACGATCTGGCCGCGCTTGTCCTCGGTCTTGGCGTTGTACTCCTTGCAGAAGTCCATGATCGCCACACCATGGGGGCCGAGCGCGGTACCCACTGGCGGGGCCGGCGATGCCTGACCGGCCGGAATCTGGATCTTGACGACCGCTACCATCTTCTTCTTCGCCATGTCTCGGATTCTCTGTTCGTGATCGGGGTTTCGTAGTGGTATTGCTCGCCGGAACGGAAGACTGAACGCCTCTAGTTCCGGTCATCGGCCGTCGGGGCCGATCGGGGTAACGGTCAAGTCTGGTGCCGGAGCGGTCGATCGGCAACCTGCACCCCGATGGGGGTCACGTTGTCGCCGGTCGTCCGGTACGGACGTCGGATCAGAGCTGGGCCACCTGGGCGAACTCCAACTCGACCGGGGTCTCCCGACCGAAGATGTTGACCAGCACCTTGACCTTGAGCTGGTCCTCGTTGATCTCCTGGATGGCGCCGGAGAAGTCGGCGAACGGCCCCTCCTTGACGCGGACGGTGTCGCCCACGCCGAAGCCGAACCGGGCCTTGGAGCGCTTGGGCACCACAGACTCGGACTCGTCGGCTACCGGCAGGAAGGTCTCGACCTCCTTGCGACTGAGGCGCGACGGCTTACCGCCAGCGCCCACAAAGTTCACGATTCCTGGCGTATCGCGGATGGCCGCCCATGCTTCGTCATCGAGATAGCAGCGCACCAACAGGTAGCCGGGGAAGACCTTCTTAGAGACGGTGACCTTCTTACCGTTGCGGAACTCGTCGACATCCTCCATCGGAATCTCGACTTCGAGGATGCGGTCCTCCAAATGCATCGAAGCGGTCCGGGCCTGGAGGTTCTGGCGGACCTTCTTCTCGTAGCCCGACTGCGTGTGAACGACGTACCAGTTGCCGCGCCGGTCATAGGCGCTCTCCACGGCGGGCGTCGGCTCCTCGTCGGAATCCTCATCGAGGAGCTCGTCCTCGTCGATAACCGGTTCATCCGGGATGGCTAATTCCTCGACTGCTGCCTCTTCTTCCTCAACTGCTGCCTCTTCGCCCGGCTGGTCGGCCGCCTGGGCCGCCTCGGATGCGGCCTCCGGGCCGGCGTCAGTCGGATCCAGGACCAGAGTCCCAGTGGGTAGCAAATCGATGGCTTCTGCAGGGGCGTCGACGCCGGCTGCGTCGGAGGCTGGGGCGTCCGGATCAACATTCACGATGGGGTCTCCGCTAGTGGACATCAGACGTCGAATAGTTCGAGAACGGACTGGGAGAACACCCAGTCGAGGCCGGCCACGATGGCCGTGATGGCCACGATGGTGATGATCACCACCGCGGTGTAGTTGCCGGTCTCGGCACGGGACGGCCAGGCGACCTTTCGCAGCTCGGCACGCACCTCGCGGGCGAACTGGCGAAGGCCGGCACGTTCCTCGGCCGAGCGGTTCTGCTGCTGACGTCGTTGGCGAATCGGCTCGCCGTCGGCGTCGACCTCGCCCTGACGCTGCATCATGCGCTTCTGTTCGCGGTTCATCGACATGGGGGATGTCCTCGTGAAATTCCGGTGGCTGTGTTCGGGAGCGGTCCGCGTCGGACCGGTCTTGCAGGGCAGGAGGGACTCGAACCCCCAACCGCCGGTTTTGGAGACCGGTGCTCTACCAATTGAGCCACTGCCCTGTGTCCCGACCTCCGACCCGAGGTCGGAATCGGGGGGCGGTACGCCCGGAGGTTACCAGCGGGGTTCCGACCTCCCGCAGGGGGGATCTGGCCTCCCATAGGGCGATCAGATGTCCCGCAGGAAGAACCTGATGGGTCTGCCGACGAAAAACGCTCTCAGCGCGTCTCCTTGTGATCCACGTGGTTGCGGCACCAGCGGCAGTACTTCTTGAGCTCAATGCGCTCGCGGGTGTTCACCTTGGACTTGGTGGTGTTGTAGTTGCGGCGCTTGCACTCCTGGCATTCCAGGGTGACCTGCACTCGTTTATCGGACGCCATCTCGGCCTCATTCCTTCATTGATCCGCCGGAGCGAACGTATCTCGTCATCGGCGGCTGACCCGAACCGATGCTTGTAGCGACGGACAGATTCGAACTGTCGACCTCTCGATTATGAGTCGAGCGCTCTCACCAGCTGAGCTACGTCGCCAGCGAGCTCCCTGACAGAATCGAACTGTCGACCTTCTCCTTACCATGGAGACGCTCTGCCGACTGAGCTAAGGGAGCCTGATCACCTCACGATGACCGGGCACAATGATGCCACGCGATCCGACCAATCCCACCGGTGTTCCGCCACCGGGTACCGTCAGCGCCCATGGAGATCCGGCTGGCCCGGTCCGGTGATGCCGAAGCGATCCGGGCCATCTACAACCACGAGGTACGTACCTCGACGGCCACGTTCGACATCGTGGAACGCAGCGTCTCTGCTCAGGAGATCTGGATGGCCGACCGGTCGGGAGCGTTCAGCGTGCTGGTGGCCGTCGAAGGCGGGCCCGACGACCAGGTCATCATGGGGTTCGCCTCGCTGTCCCCGTTCCGGGAGCGAGCCGCCTACCGAAGCACCGTCGAGAACTCCATCTACGTCGCCGACGGGTACCGGAACAGGGGTGTGGCCGACCGGCTGATGGGCGACCTCGTCGAGGTGGCACGGACCAGCGGTTTCCACTCGGTCATCGCCAGGATCGGGGGAGGTAACGAGGCGAGCACGACCCTCCATGCCAAGCACGGCTTCGTCGAGGTGGGTGTGGAACGTCAGGTGGGTCGCAAATTCAACCGATGGGTCGATGTGACCGTCATGCAGCTTGTCTTCGACGACTGAGCTTCCTGCCTTCCAGATACTGGCCCTCTGAATGCGGTAAACGGGTCTTACCGGAACGGGGAACGGGCCCGCCGGAGCGGACCCGTCAACCGTTCCCCGTACCGCCGCCTGAGACGACGGTTGGTGGGCCGGGGAGGATTTGAACCTCCGAAGGCAATGCCGACGGGTTTACAGCCCGTTCCCTTTGGCCACTCGGGCACCGACCCAGAAGATGTGGAGGATACCCACCACCGGGGCGGTCCACGACGACCGCCGCTGACTAGCCTGCGCGCCATGCCGAGTTTCGACGTCGTCTCCCAGGTTGACCTACAGGAGGTCCGTAACGCGGTGGACCAGGCCTCTCGCGAGGTACGCACCCGCTTCGACTTCAAGGGAACCGAGTCGGTGATCGAACTTCAGGAGGGCGCCATCAAGTTGGAGTCCTCGACCGAGGACCGCCTAGCCGCCCTGGTCGTAGTGCTCGAAGAGAAACTGGTGCGTCGGAACGTCTCGCTCAAGTCCCTGGACTGGGCCGAGGTCGAAGCAGCCAGCGGGGCCCGGTCCCGTCAGCTGGCCCGACTGCAGGCCGGCATCGATTCGGAGAAGGCCAAGGGCGTGAACAAGGCCATCAAGGACCTCAGTCTCAAGGGCGTGCAATCCCAAACCCAGGGAGACCAGGTCCGGGTGACGGCCAAGAAGCGTGACGCCCTCCAGGAAGTCATAGCGGCCCTAAAGGCCGCAGACCTCGGCATCCCCCTGCAGTTCGAGAACTTCCGGGACTGATCAGCCGAGGCGCTGCCGCGACCAGTCGGGAAACGGGTCAGGAAATGGGCCCGTTGGTCCAGTCGCCGCCACGCAGGCGGGCTATGCGATCAGCGGTCGGCGGATGGGTCGAGAACAACTTTGAACCACCACGTGCACCGCCACGAGCCTGGGCCTTGAGCGGGTCGATGATGTAGCTCGAGGCCTGGTTCGGATCGACGCCCGACGGGATCCGGCCGGCAGCCAGGTCCAACTTCTCGAGCGCCCGGGCCAGCGGCTCGCCGTCGCCGATCAAACGGGCCGCCGAGGCGTCAGCTTGGAATTCCCGGCTGCGGCTGATGGCCGCCTGGATCAGCATGGCGGCCACCGGGGCGAGAATGGCAAAGGCGATCTCCCCGATCGGGTTCCGATCCCGGTCACGCCCACCACCGAACATTGCGGCGAACATGGCCATGCGGGCGATCATCGTGATGGCCATGCCCACGGTGGCAGCCACCGAGCCAATCAGGATGTCGCGGTTGCGGACGTGCATCAGCTCGTGGGCCAGCACGCCGCGTACCTCGCTCCACTCCATGTGGGCCAGTAGGCCCTCGGTCACAGCGACGGCCGCGTGGTCGGGGTTGCGGCCGGTGGCGAAGGCGTTGGGCTGTGGATTGGGCGAGACGTAGAGCTTGGGCATGGGCATCTCCGCAGCCATCGAGAGCTCGCGCATGATGCGGTGGTACTCGGGATGGGAGGTCTCGTCGGCCGGCACCGCCTTTGCCGAGGCAATGGCGATCCGGTCGCTGAACCAGTAGGAACCACCGACCATGACCAGACCAAGGATGAGGCCGAAGGCCATGCCACCACTGCCGCCGATGGCGCCACCTACCACGATGAAAAGGCCGCCCAGCAGGGCCAGCAGGACGAAGGTCTTGGCGGTGTTCAGCAACGAAGGGCTCCGTATCCGATCGGGGAGATCCAGCGTAGAGGCGGGCGTGGAAGCGATCCACGCGCACCGGGCCGAAGATCCAGTGACCTCCGCGTGTCGCAGGTCCCGGACTATAGGTCGTAGTACCCCGAGTGGACGTAGACGACAGGCACACCTTCGGCCCGGTACATCTCGGCGTTACGCGGGTCGTCCTCAATCGCTAGAACGGGCTCGTAGCCGGTGGCTCTCAGATCGGCCACCGCCTCACGCTTGACGTCCGGCGAGCTGCGGTGGTCGTCGTCGGCCCGCATGACCAACAGGTCCCAGGCAATGCCGTGGCGTCCCATCCACGCCATGGTGGTATCAGCCAGCCGGGACGGGCGGGCGGTCAGCAACACAGTGGGGTGCCCAGCGACACCGACACCGACACCGACACCGACACCATCGATACTGGAACCATCGCCGGTATCAGCCAACGCCCGAACCAAGCCGATCCCCTCGACAATCGGCGGATCGTCCACGGAAGCCTCGAAGAACGCCGCCCACTGTCGCTCGCCGCCGCCCAGAAGGTGCTGGCGTCCCGAGGCGTCCGACAGCACGCCGTCCACGTCGACGACCAGCACCGGCCCGAGGGGCGGCCCTCCGGCCGAGCCGGGAGGGAGGAAGCGGACCGGCGCCGTGGCTCAGTCCTCCTGCGGGGCTTCAGCGGCCCGGGTTCGGATCTCGTCGACCACGCCGCTGTCGGCCAGGGTGGTGGTGTCGCCTAGGTCCCTCCCCTCGGCCACGTCTCGTAGCAGGCGCCGCATGATCTTGCCGCTACGAGTCTTGGGAAGGTCGGGCACCAGCACCACGGCGCGGGGGCGGGCAATGGGTCCCAGCTTGGTGGCCACGTGGCCCCGGACCTCCTCGGCGAGTTCCGGTGACGCGGCGTAGGTGCCTCGCAGGATGACGTAGCCGACGATGGCCTGGCCGGTGGTCTCATCGGTGGCGCCCACCACGGCCGCTTCGGCGACTGCGGGATGGTCGACGAGAGCCGACTCCACCTCGGTCGTCGAGATGCGGTGCCCGGACACGTTCATCACGTCGTCGACCCGGCCGAGCAACCACAGGTACCCATCTTCGTCCAGCTTGGCACCGTCGCCCGCGAAGTAGCGGCCCTCGAACCGGGACCAGTAGGTATCGGCGTAGCGCTCGGGATCACCCCAGATGCCCCGCAGCATCGATGGCCACGGGTGCGTGATGGTGAGGTAGCCCCCGCCCTGGGCCACCGTCTGGCCGGCATCGTCGACCAGTTCAGCGAACACCCCGGGAATGGTCTGGCACGCCGACCCTGGCTTGGTGGTGGTGACCCCGGGTAGCGGCGAGATCATGTGGCCGCCGGTCTCTGTCTGCCACCAGGTGTCGACAATCGGGCATGTCCCGCCCCCGATGTGTTCGTGGTACCACATCCACGCTTCGGGGTTTATGGGTTCACCGACCGTGCCAAGCACCCGCAGCGTCGAAAGGTCGTGATCGGACGGCTCGGCCGTCCCCCACTTCATGAACGTCCGGATGGCCGTTGGTGCCGTGTACAGCTGCGTCACGCCGTAACGCTCGATGATGTCCCAGAGGCGGTCCCGAGGCCACGAGGCCCGGTCGCCGGACCGGAACTCAGGTCGGGGCGTGTCCGGGGTGCCCTCGTACATGACCGACGTGCAACCGTTAGCCAGCGGTCCGTAAACGATGTAGCTGTGCCCGGTCACCCAACCGATGTCGGCCGCACACCAGTAGACGTCTGACTCGGGCCGCACGTCAAAGGTGTAGCGGTGGGTGTAGGCCACCTGAGTGAGATAACCCCCGGTGGTGTGCATGATGCCCTTGGGCTTGGCAGTGGTGCCCGACGTGTACAACAGGTACAGCAGTTGTTCGGCGTCCATCGGTTCGGCTGGGCAGTCTGACGAGGCATCGGCCACGAGCTCGTGCCACCAGAGGTCGCGACCGTCGACCATGGTGACCGCTGTGTCGCAGCGGTTCACCACCACGACGTGCTCGACCGACGGGGCTCCGGCGGTCAGCGCCGCGTCCACGTTCACCTTCAGGGCCGAGGGCTCGCCGCGGCGATAGCCGGCGTCGGCGGTGATGACGAGACGGGCCTCGGCGTCCTCGCAACGGTCCACGATCGAGTCCGGGGAGAAACCGCCGAAGATGACGCTGTGGGCCACCCCGATCCGGGCACATGCCAGCATGGCTACCGGCAACTCAGGGATCATCGGCATGTAGACGGCCACCCGGTCACCACGCTCGAGGCCGAGTCCCTTGAGCACATTGGCGAACCGGCAGACCTCGTCGAGCAGGTCCGCGTAGGTGATTTCCCTGGTGTCGCCCGGCTCGCCTTCCCAGAAGTAGGCAATGCGGTCGCCAAGCCCGGCATTGACGTGACGGTCCAGGCAGTTGGTGGTCAGGTTGAGGGTGCCACCCTCGAACCACTTGGCGAACGGGAGATCCCACTCCAGGGTGGTGTGGAAGTCCTGATCCCAGGTCAGCAGTTCACGGGCCTGGCGGGCCCAGAACGCCTCGTAGTCGGCAGCCGCCTCCTCGTGGTGGGAACGATCGCCGAGCAGGGCTGCGGCAGTGAATTCGACCGAGGGCGGGAAGGTGCGGTCCTCGACGTAGTAGTCCTCGATCGTGGGTTCGCTCATGGCCGGGGTCCCCGATGGTCGTCGAATGGCGTGCGGGACCGGACCCTAGCCAGCACCGTCGGTCCGGGCCGTGGCCCGGCCCCGGTTCCTATTGGGAACCAACCTTTGAGGAACGGACCCACTCCAGCACCGTAAAGCCACCGAGGCCCGATGGATCAAGCAGTGCCTCAGATTCGATCACCCGGCTCCGGCCACGCAGGGCCGTCAGGTCACCTAGGTGGGCGGCTGTTTTCCAGATTCGCCGACCCTCGTCGACCAGTTCGGCGATGCCGTGGGCGCCCAGGAACTCTGCCTGGGTGGCAACGACGGCACCGTCGGGAAGCTGGTCGACGGCCACCTCCACGGTCACGTCCTGTGTGCCAGGTTCGTTGGTCGCGACATCGCCCCGTTCATGGCCCCGGTATGTCCGCAGCCACTCGGCCGGTGGGCGGGCGGCCATGGCTGACGTCGTGGACGCGTAGTCGACGATCAAGACGGATCCGACCCCCAGCAGACCAAGGGCGGTGTCCACCCAGACAGCCGCCTCAGCCTGGACCGGAATCCGGGCGCCCGGGCTGCACGCCGCGGCATCAACGGGCGCCGGTAGGTCGACGGGATCTCCAAGCACTTCCCGGAACTCCCCTGTCGTACCCGTCGACTCCCTGTCAACGAGCACTTCATGCCACCGGCCGTCCGCTACCTCCAGAAGCCCGAAGGCCAGGTTGTCGAGCAACTCGTTGGCCAGCACCACCCCGTGGGAGATGCACCCCACGTCAGCCAGATGGGCCACCGATGACAGGCAGACCCCGGGGAACGTGGCGTCGGTCGGCTGGACGGAGCGGAGGGCAGCCGACCGCTCCACCATTATGTATCGGCCCTCCGTCAGACAGGCCGGTTCGGCCGCCACCACGGCTCGGGCCAGCGTGCCCGACCCCGCTGCGGCCTCGACCACCACGAACCCGTTGGGACGGCCCAAGGCCTCCCAGCGGGTATCCATCCAACGGGCCAGAACGGCGCCGAACAATGGGCCGACCTCCGGGGAGGTAAGGAAGTCGCCACGGCGACCGGCGCTCCCGCCGGCCGCGTAGAAGCCCCCGTCAGGGTCGTACAGGCAGGCTTCCACCCAGGCGCTGAACGCCATGGGGCCGTCATCCCGGATGGACTCGGCCAGCCGGTCACCCAGCGACTGGGCACCCAGCGAGATCTCCACGGCAGTGGGCGGGTCAGCCCCCGAGGGCCAGCAGGCTCACGTCGGTGAAGCGGGCCACCAACTGAGGGGCGACGCCAAAGGCCAATGTGACCGCCCCACAGAGGGTCAGCGCCGTAACCAGCGATGGGGTCACCAAGACCGGCGAATGGTCGCCATCCGGCACGTCGTCGGCCCACATCCGGCGGGCGATCGCTGCGTAGTAGTAGAGAGCGATCACCGAGTTCACGGCACCGACGGCGGCCAGCACGTAGCCCCACGGCTCGCCCGCGGTGGCCAGCACCCGGAAGACCTCGAACTTGGCGAACCAACCACCCAGCGGTGGGATCCCGGCCAGCGAGAAGAGGAAGATCGTCATGGCCACCGTCAGGCCCGGGGCATAGCTGAAGGCCCCCCCGAATGAGGAGACTTCGGCCGAGCCGGTCTTGCGAGATAGAGCGATGATGACGGCGAAGGCGCCGAGGTTCATGGCCGTGTAGATGGCCAGATATGTGACGACCGCTGAGAGCGCCTGGTCCCCGTTGGACAATCCGTGGCCAGCCACGGCCAGAGGAGCAATCATGAAACCTGTCTGGGCGATACCCGAGTACGCCATGAGGCGAACCACGTTGGTCTGGCGCAGTGCCACAAGGTTGCCGACGGTCATCGAGGTGGCGGCCAGGATCCACATCAGTGGCTCCCAGACCTCACTACGGGAGTAGAAGCCGACGAACACGAGAGCCAGCAGGGCCACGAATCCGGCGGCCTTGGACGCCACGGCGAGGAAGGCGGTCACCGGGGTGGGCGCCCCCTCGTAGACATCGGGTGCCCACGTGTGGAAGGGCACGGCCGAGACCTTGAAGGCGAAGCCGGCCACGATGAACACGATGCCCATAGTGACCACGGCGGTCGATGTGCCAGCGGCCGCCATCGACGTACCGATGTCGGACAACAATGTCGAGCCGCTCACGCCGTAGAGCAGCGACATCCCGTAGAGCATGACCGCTGAAGCGAACACGCCCATCAGGTAGTACTTCAGGCCCGCCTCGGTGGAGTGCAGGTCTCGCTTGCGCCACGCCGCCATCAGGTAGGCCGGGATGGAGAGCAACTCGAGTGCGACGAAGATCGACACCAGGTCGCGGGCCGAGGCCATCATCACCATGCCCATGACTGAGGCCAGCAGGAGGCCGTAGTACTCGTTCTCCCAGTAGTCACCCTCGGCCACGTAGTTGGTGGACAGCAGGACCACCACGTACCCGGCCAGCAGGAAGATGGCCTTTACGACGAGGGAGAACTCGTCGACCACGTAAGCACCATCGAACATCACCCGGTCGGTGCCGTCGACGGCCAACGTCAGCAGGGGTACAGCGGTAGCCAACAGACCCAGACCGGCCAAAGCCGCAGTGAACGGACGTGCCTTCTCCAGGAAGATGATGTCGGCCAGCGTGATCAGCGCGCCGGCGGCAAGCAGCACCAGTTCGGGCGCGATGCCGTGCCAGTCGATGGCGGGGCGCTGGAACGCCAGGAGAAAGAGAGCGTCGGTCACCGGCTAGTTCCCGGCCGCCGCATGCTCGTCGGCTTCCTCGGCGTGGCCGTCATCCTCGTGATCGTCGCCATGGTCATCGTCGTGACCAGCGGCCTCACCAAGTCGGTAGACGTACGAACAGCCGAGTGCCTCGACCTCCTCGTCGGTCAACTGGTGGGCATCGACGGTCAAGCAGTCGCTCAACGATGCGTCCACCGCACCGTCGGAGACCCGGAAGATCAGGTTCGGGTAGATACCAATAGCCACGATGAGGGCCAGGATCGGCGCCCACGCGATCCACTCGTGCCTAGTGGTGTCGGTAATGGCCGGGTCATCGGCAAACTCCTCGGGCGGGTTACCGAAGGCGGTCCGCTGGAGCAGCCACAACAGGTAGCCGGCCGCCAGCACCGTGCCGAGCGCGGCGATGACCATGTAGGTCCGGAAGGTCTCGATGGGAACGCCGTTGGCCGGGTTATAGGCCGAGAGGATGGCCGGGAACTCACCCCAGAAGCCGGCCAGGCCGGGCAAACCGAGCGATGCCATTACGCAGAAGCCGAAGATCCAGCCCATCCGGGGCGCCTGGACCAGCAGGCCTCCGAGCCGGCTGATCTTGAGCGTGTGGTAACGCTCCTTCATCGAACCGGCGAGGAAGAAGAGCATGCCGGTGATGAGGCCGTGGGCGACCATGCCCATGATCGCCGCGTTGATACCGAAGTCGGTCAGTGTGGCAATGCCCAGCATCACGAAGCCCATGTGGGCCACTGACGAGAAGGCGATGAGCCGTTTCACGTCGGTCTGGGCCAGACAGCCCAGCGCGCCATAGATGATCCCGACCACGGCCAACAGGCCGATCCACGGTGCCCACGTGACGGCGGCGTCGGGCAGGATCGGGATAGCGATCCGAATGAAGCCGTAGGTGCCGAGCTTCAACAGCACGGCGGCCAGGATGACTGAACCGACGGTTGGGGCCTGGGTGTGGGCATCGGGTAGCCACGTGTGGAACGGGAACATCGGGACCTTGATGCCGAAGCCAAGGAACATCCCGCCGAAGATCCACAGCTGCGCGGTGCGGGACACGCCACCGGCGGCCACTGCTTCGGACAGGCCGGCTATGGAGAACGTCTCGGCGCCGGTCAGGAAGAACAGGGCCAGGAAGCTGACCAGCATCAGGGCCGAGCCGAACAGCGTGTAGAGGAAGAACTTCAGCGAGGCATAGCGCCGGTCCTCGCCGCCCCAGACGGCGATCATGAAGAACATCGGCAGGAGCACGACCTCGAAGAACACGAAGAAGAGCACCAGGTCCTGGGCCACGAAGGTGCCGATCATCCCGGTCTCGAGGATCAGGATCAGGATCAGGAAGGCCTTGGGGTTGACCGGATCCGGGAAGTGGTTCCAGCTGTAGATGATGCACAGCGGCACGATCAGCATGGTCAACAGGATCAGCGGTAGCGACATGCCGTCGATACCCACCGAGAACCGGCTGGAGATCACGTCGATCCAGACCTTGTCGACCCCGAACTGGAGGCGGTCGGTGTGATCCAGGTCGAACTGGATCAGCAGCAGGACGCCCACGAACGCCACCCACAACGAGGTTACGAGCGCGATCAGCTTGTGCTGGTCCTCTCGCTCCCTCGGGATGAGCATCATGACCGCCGCACCGACAAGCGGTGAAAACGTGGCGAGGGTGATGCCCCAGCCGTCGAGCAAATTTTCCATGTCGGCGTCTCCCTAGACGAGGACGATGAGTATTCCGGCCAGGACCGTTGCTGCCGCGAACAGGATCGCCGCGTAGCTCTGGACCTTTCCGGAGTTGATCTTGCGAAGCTCTTCACCTGCACCGGATGCACCGCGTCCGGATGCGTCAACCGCCCCATCGACCACCAACTGGTCGATCTTTTCGTAGACGACGGTCCCGGCCTTTATGGCGGTCTCGCCGACC
Source organism: Acidimicrobiales bacterium (assembly GCA_030747595.1). Taxonomy (NCBI): domain Bacteria; kingdom Bacillati; phylum Actinomycetota; class Acidimicrobiia; order Acidimicrobiales; species Acidimicrobiales bacterium. The sequence continues at coordinate 23,209 of JASLKK010000010.1, forward strand.
ACGTCCACGGTGCGGTCGATGACGTCCTGGTTGATCCGATTGGCCATTCGGGCCAACGGGCCCTTGGTGCCATCGGCCACGACGCCGTTGTAGAAGTGATCGAGGTAGTACTTGTTGGACAGCAGGGTGTGGCCCATTCTGGCCAGCGGGTACTTGGTGGTCGGCCCATCGGGCAGTTCGGTGAGGCTGGTACCAGCGGCCTTGGACGCGGCCTCCACTTTGACGAAGTAGTACCACCCGGATGCGGCGATGCCACCGATGACCACCAGCGTCGAGACAATGGCCAGCGACCAGCTCGGGGTGGCGTGGCTGATGGCCGGGAAGTAGCCGGCTACCGGTTCCACGAAGTGGCCGAAGCGCTCCTGGAGCGACCCGGGAGCCAACTGGAAGCCCTTGGGCATGTTGAAGAAGCCGGCCACGACGGCCAGCCCGGCCAGGATCCACAACGGGCCGGTAATGCGCGGGCCCGACTCGTGGGGTTCGCCGTGACCACGGAACTCACCGAAGAAGGTGAGGTAGACGCAGCGGGTCATGTAGGCAGCGGTCAGTGCCGCGGTGAGCATGCCCATGCCCAGCATCAGGGTGTAGGCCCCGTTGCCCCCGGTGCCTCCCATCAGGCCCCAACCACCGGTCCCAACGAGGATCTCGTCCTTGGACCAGAAGCCGGCCAACGGCGGAAGGCCGGCCAGGGCCACAGTGCCGATCATGAACGTCCGATAGGTGTGCGGCATGTCCTTGCGGAGGCCACCCATGTCAGACTTCATGTCGAAGCTGTGCACGGCGTGGCTGACCGAACCGGAACCCAGGAACAGGCAGGCCTTGAAGAAGGCGTGGGTGAACAGGTGGAATACGGCCGCCGTCCAGGCACCCACGCCCAGGGCCAGGACCATGTAACCCAGCTGGGAAATCGTCGAGTACGCGAGCACCTTTTTGATGTCGCGCTGCACGAAGGCCAACAGTGCACCCACGATGGTGGTCAAGCCACCGATGAAGGCCATGAGGTTGATCGAACTGCCCCCGATCTGGAAGCCCTCGAAGAACACCCCGTACATGCGGGCAATCATGAAGACACCGGCCACCACCATGGTCGCCGCGTGGATGAGCGCCGAGACGGGCGTCGGGCCGGCCATGGCGTCGGGCAGCCACGTGTGCAGGAAGAACTGTCCGGACTTGGACATCACGGCAGCCATCAGGCAACTGGCGGCCACCACCAACGTGGTGTGCGACAGCGCCCCGCTGTTGGCCAGCGCGTTGGTCTCGGCGATGGAGAACGATCCGAAGCGGTCAGGCAGGGCTGAACCGGCGGCGAAGAATAGGACGGTCACGCCGACCAGGAGGCCCATGTCGCCCACCCGGTTGGTCAGGAAGGCCTTGAGTGCCGCATCGCTGTTGGGCTTCTCCTCCCACCAGTGACCGATAAGGGCGAACGAGCAGACGCCGACTAGCTCCCAGGCGCACAGCAGCTGCAGCGTGTTCTCCGACACGACCAGCAGGAGCATCGACGCGCTGAACAGGGACAGGAAGGCGAAGAAGTGGGTGTAGCGCCGGTCGCCGTGGACGTAGTCGGTGGAATAGACGTGAACCAGCAGCGACACCAGGGTCACCACGAGCAGCATCATCACGGCCAGCCCGTCGACCAGGGTACCGACGGTGAACTCCACCCCGTTGGTCTGGAACCAGGTGGCGGTGCGATGCACGGCCAACGACGGATGGCCTGGCTCGTGTCCAGCCCCGTGATCATCTCCGTGGGCCACCCCGTGGTCATCGAGCTGGACGACCGCCACGTGGACCTCGTCGCCGTGGAAGTTGTCCCGGTGGTCGACCCATGCGATGCCGGTCAGCAGGGCCAGCACGAAGGCGATGCCCACCGCGGCAATGCCCAGTTCCGAGCCGCCCCGGGGCATCTTCTTGCCGAAGAACAGGATCCCGATGAACGAGAGCGCGGGAAGCAACGGGATCAGCCAGACGTTGCGAAGCAGCCAACTACCACCCTCGGTGATACCGAGGGCCAGGCCGTCGCCGGTAGCCGAAGCGGTGGCGGCCGCCGATGCGATGGTGAGGAGTGCGTCCACGGTGATCAGCCCCTCAACTGGTCGATCAGGGTGAGATCGATGGATCGACGGTTGCGGTACAACAGCAGCACCATGGCCAGGCCCACCCCGACCTCAGCCGCGGCAACTGCGATGACGAACAGGGCAAACACCTCGCCGCCCACCGACGCCCGGAAGGCACCGAAGGCCACGAGGTTGATGTTCACTGCGTTCAAGATGAGCTCGATGGACATCAGCACCAGCACGCCGTTGCGACGGGCCAGCACGCCGTACACACCGATGGAGAACAGCACGGCAGACAGGATGAGGAACTGGTTCAGCAGCATCTCAGCCCCCTCAGTCCCGCCGTGCCACGACGATGGCGCCGATGAGGGCGGCGAGCAGCAGGACCGACACGGCCTCGAAGGGGACGATGTAGGCGCTGAAGATGCTGTCGGCGATCTCGGCCGTGGTGCTGGGGGCCGACCGGTCCAACTCGGCATCAGCGAACGAGTCGACCAGGGCGGCGGTCATGACGCCGAAGACCAGCAGTCCAACAAGTCCAGCCATGAGGCGCCGCTCACCCGACACGCCATCGTCGTCACCGAAGGAGCCCTTGGTGAGCATGATGCCGAACAGGAAGAGGACGACGATGGCGCCGATGTAGACCATCACCTGGGTGACGCCCACGAACTCAGCACCCAGCAGGATGAAGATGCCGGCCACCCCAGACAGCACGACCACCAGGTAGAGGGCAGCGTGGACAACATTGTGGGTGGTGACCATCCGAAGCGCCGAGACGATCATCGTGATGGCCATCACGGCGAACGCCACGTTCTGGGCCACCAGGGCCTCGCCGCTGGTCAGACGGTCCATGTCAGCGAGTGCGGCAAGCGTGCTCATCGGGGCACCTGGAGTTTCTTGGCCTCACTGCCAGCCTCGTAGTCCTGGAAGTCCGGGACGGTCTCCATCCACTGTCCGAGCTTGGACTTGTCGTGGAGCAGGTCAGCGATCCTCGGCTCGGAGTACTCGAACTCCGGCGACCAGAACAGGGCCTCGAACGGACAGACATCTACGCAGATCCCGCAGTACATGCAGAGGGCGAAGTCGATGTCGAAGCGGTCCAGGGCGTTCTTCTGGCGGGGCTTTCCGCCCGGCCGTCGCGGCGGCGCCTTGTACTTGTGGCCCTCGATGTAGATGCACCAGTCCGGGCATTCGCGGGCGCAGAGCATGCAGGCCGTGCAGTTGTCCTCGTGCAGCGTGATCACGCCGCGGGCCCGGGGCGTCGGAGCTTCCTTTACCCGTGGGTACTGCACGGTGTGGGAACCCTTGGTCAGGGTGCGCACCATGGTCTTCAGGGTGACACCGAGGCCCTTGACCAGGCCGGGAACCTTGGGGAGCGCCAGTTTCGGGAGAGCGGACATCAGAAGACCACCTTCAGGATGCCGGTCAGCACGATGTTGGCCAGCGACAGGGGAATGAGCACCTTCCAGGCCAACTGCTGGAGCTGGTCCTCACGGAAGCGGGGGTAGGTGAAGCGGAACCAGAAGATCAGGAAAGCCACCAGGATCACCTTGCCCAGCAGGATGGCCGGGCCGATGACGTTGAACAGATCGCTGGTCGGATCGATGCCCGGCACGTACCAGCCGCCCAAGAACAGTGTGGCGGCCAGAGCCGAGAAGATGCCGGCCGTGGCGAACTCGCCGATGAAGAACAGCAGGAAGCGAAGGCCGGTGTACTCGGTGAGGTAGCCGGTGACGATCTCGGACTCGGCCACCGGCATGTCGAACGGTGGCTGGGTGAGCTCGGCTTGAACGGCCACCAGAAAAATGGCGAAGCCTAGGAACTGGGTGATGATGAACGGATTGCCGATGCCGCCCCACCCGAAGATCTCTCCGGTTGCCTGGGCCATGACGATGCCCTGGACGTTGAGGGTGCCGGCCTGGATGACCACGCCCATGACGGCCAGGACCAGGGGCAGCTCGTAGGCCACCAGCTGCCCGGCGGCCCGCAGGCCTCCCAGCAGCGAGTACTTCGATGACGAAGCCCAACCGGCCATGAGGATCCCGATGACCGAGATGGACGACACGGCCAGCGCCAGGAAGATGCCGGTGTCGACGTCGATGAACCAGGCGTCCGGTCCGGCAGGAATGACCAGCACCAGCAGGAACGTGGAGATGAGCACCACGAACGGGGCCGCCTTGAAGACGACCCGGTCGGCCTTGGCCGGGATGATGTCCTCCTTCTGGAGGAACTTGCCGACCTCGGCCAGCAACTGCAGCGATCCGAACGGACCAGCCTCCATGGGCCCGAGCCGGCTCTGCATGAAGCTCATCATCTTAAAGAGGAACAGGTAGACGAGCGCGCCGGCAGGCAGCAGCACGGCCAGCAGACCGACCACGGCACGGATCCCGGTCTGCTGCCACCAGGCCAGCTCGACCGCGAAGGTCAAGGCGCCGCTCATCGATCGATGTCCCCGAGGATGAAGTAAAGGCTGGCCAGGATCGACACCACGTCAGGCACGTAGGTGCCCTCGAGGAGCCACGGCGTGATCGAGACATTGTTGAACGACGCTGAGCGGATCTTCACGCGGTACGGCACCAGGTCGCCCTTGGACACCACGTAGTAGCCCATGATTCCCAGCGGGTTCTCGGTCTCGACGTACGCCTCGCCAGCCGGCACCTTGATGATGCGCGGCACCTTGGCCATGACGGGACCCGACGGGATGCCATCGAGCAACTGGTCAACCATGCCACAGGCTTCACGGACCTCCTGGAGGCGCACCCAGTAGCGGGCGAACGAGTCGCCGTCAGGATGGGTCCAGACTTTCCAGTCCAACTGGTCGTGGACCAGGCCGATGCCGCCGTCGCGGCGGAGATCCCAGTCGACACCCGAGGCCCGGATGTTGGCGCCCGACAGTCCGTAGGACAGGCCCACGTCGGCCGGGATCACGCCGATGCCCCGAGTCCGGGACTGGAAGATCTCATTGCCGGTAACGAGGTCCTCCATCTCGTCGCAGAACGTGCGGATGCGGCCCAGCACGCCCTTCGTCTCATCGATCCAGCCCTTGGGAAGGTCGTCCTTCAGCCCACCGATGCGGTCGAAGTTGGGATGGAACCGACCACCGGTGACAGCCTCGATCTGGTTAAGGACGAACTCGCGGTCGCGGAAGGCGAAGAAGACCGGGGTGACGGCTCCCAACTGGACGCCCATGTCGCCGAGGAACAGCACAACGTTGGCGATCCGGGACAGTTCGAACAGGACAGTGCGGATCCACTGGGCGCGGGGCGGCGCCTCGACGTCCATGAGCCGCTCAGCAGCCAGGATGAACGGCACCTCGTTGGCAAAGCTGCCCAACCAGTCGATGCGGTTGATCAGCGTGGTGACCTGCGGGTACGTCCGGACCTCGGAGAGCTTCTCGTAGCCCCGGTGCATGTAGCCCATGACCGGTTCGGCGGCAACCACCCGTTCACCGTCCAACTTGACGATGATGCGCAGCGTGCCGTGGGTGGCCGGATGCTGAGGACCGATGTTGAGGGTCATGCCCTCGGTCTCGATCTCGACATTGACTCGGGCATCGCTGGCCTGGCCAGCGATGTAGGCCATTTGGCGGGGATCGCTCACCGGGGTCACGATGCGTCTCCCTCTTCCGCACTCGCGTCATCGTCATCTCCGCCGGGCATGAGCTCCACGTCGACGATGCCCGGCCAGGGCTTCACCCGGCGGGCCAGCAGCGGATAGTCCTTGCGCAGCGGGTTCCCCTCGAAGTGCGACGGCAGGTAGAGGTGCACCTGATTGGGATGGTTCCGGAACGAGATGCCGAACATCTCCCTGGCCTCACGCTCGTGCCAGTCCACACCGGGGTAGACGCCGATCCACGAGTCGACCTCGGGCCTGTCGCCCGCCAGGTCGGACTTGATGGTTATGCCCACATGGCCCACCGGGTCATGGACCCGGGCCAGCAGCTGGAAGCGGGTCTCGCCGCCGGCGACACCCGTCTCGAACGCGTCAGCCGGAGCATCCGACCCGTCGGATGCCTCATGGGGGAGGTCCACCTGGGCGTCCATGTCGCGTCCGTAGGGCGACGGCATCCAGTCGACGGCCGACAGGAAGTTGAAGTACGTCATGGCGCAGCGGTCCCGCAAGACGGTCGCTGTTTCGACCCACGCGTCGGCGGTCACCCGTACCCAGGCATCGACACCGGGCTCGACGTGGCTCTCGACCAGGCCGCTTCCCAGCGCATCGGCCAGCGTCGCGACCAGCGCGTCGCGCTGCTCGTCAGTCGGGTCCGCCTGTACCTCGTCGGTGTCCACCGTGGTGTCAGCGTCAGGTGACGACAATGGGATCACCCGTCCAACGTTCAGTCATGTCCTCGGTGGCAATGCGCTCCTGGAGCAGCACGATGCCCTCCAGCAGGGCTTCCGGGCGCGGCGGGCAGCCGGGCACGTAGACGTCAACAGGGATGATCTGGTCGACGCCCTTGGTCACCGAGTAGCTATCCCAGTAGGGGCCGCCGCAATTGGCGCACGAACCCATGGAAATCACGTACTTGGGATCGGGCATCTGCTCGTAAAGACGACGCACGGCCGGCGCCATCTTGTCGGTCACTGTGCCCGACACAACCACCAGATCGGCCTGACGGGGGCTGGCCGGAAACGGGATGACGCCCAGGCGCATCACGTCGTAGCGCGGCGAGGCGAACGCCGCGCCCATCTCGATGGCGCAGCACGCCAAGCCCCACTGGTACACCCAGAGGGAGTACTTGCGGCTGACGTTGAGCAACTTGGTCAGCGGCTTCGGCAGCTTGCCGCTCTCGACGAGTCCCATGATTCGTTACTCCCCTACCGTCGCCCGCTCAGATCCACCGGAGCAGACGCTTACGCCAGGCGTAGAACAGTCCGAGCGCCAGGATGAAGATGAAGATGGCCATCTCGACCAGCCCGAAGACGCCATAGACCTCGAGGCGGGTGGCCCACGGGAAGATGAACACGGCTTCCACGTCGAACAGCACGAACATCAGGGCGAACACGTAGTACCGGATGTTGGACTGGCTCCACATGTCGCCCTGCGGGTCGACACCGGACTCGTAGTTCATGACCTTCTGCGAGGTCTCACGCGACGGTCGAAGCAAGCTGCCCAAGCCCAGGAACGCCGACACCAACAGCACGGCGAGGCCGCCGAAGACGACCACCACGAGCCAGCTACGAAGGAAGTCGGACACGAAGGGAGAACCTAACGAATCGGGCGGATGGGCGACGGCGAACGAGACCACAGGCCCGTCGACCCGGGCAGGTTACCGGATGTGAACGGGTTCACGAAGACCCAACGACGCCGGCTGACGGGGCCCACGGTGGGGATCCTGAGGGTGTCAGCGGGGCCCACGATCAACTACCGACCAGCATGGGGACGGCGTCTCGGGCCAGGTCCATGAGGGGTCCGGGCACGATCCCGATGGCCAGCACGCCGGTACACGCCACGCCGATGACCACCCGGGCACCCAACGGGACACCGGCATCCTCGGCATCTCCGGCATCTCCGGCATCTCCGGCATCTTCCAAGTACATGGCGACGAGGATTCGGAGGTAGACGAAGGCGGCGATAGCGGCGGCCAGCATGGCCACGCCAGCCACCCAGTAGCCCCGGCCCTCAACCGCAGCGGCCAGCACGCCCAACTTGGCCACGAACCCACCGGTGAATGGCACACCCGCCTGACCCAGCAGCAGGACGGTAAACGCCCCGGCCAGTACCGGGCGGCGACGGACAAGGCCCCGGTAGTCGTCGAGCGAATGGGCCGAATCGCCCGGACCACCCATGACGGTGAGCACGGCGAAGCTCCCGGTAGCCAGCAGCGTGTAGACGACCAGATAGGCGTAGACCGCCGCGGCACCCCGGGCGTCAGCGGCCTGCACGCCTAGAAGCAGGAAGCCAGCGTGGGCAATCGAGGAGTAGGCGAGCATCCGTCGAACGTCGGTCTGCAGCACGGCGACCGAGGCGCCGACCACCACGCTGAGTCCAGCAAGCACGGACACGGCCGGCGACCAGTCCGAGGCGTGAGTCCCGAGGGTCACCACGAGGACCCGCACCATCGCCGCGAAGCCTGCCGCCTTCACCCCGGCGGCCATCCACGCCACGACCGGGCTGGGCGCCCCCTGGTAAACGTCGGGCGTCCAGGCGTGGAAAGGCACGGCGGCCACCTTGAAGGCCAGGCCGACCAGCAGCAGGGCGATGCCGGCCAGCAGCATCCCGTCCCTGAGCAGCACCACCGTCGATAGGTGTTCGGCGATCAGGGCCAGACGGGTCGAACCGGTGGCGCCGTATAGGAGCGCCATGCCGTAGAGCAGGAAGGCCGAGGCGAACGCCCCGAGCACAAAGTATTTGAGCGCCGCCTCCTGGGACTCAATGCGGCGCAGGTGTAGGGCGGCCAGCACGTACACGGCGATCGACAGGATCTCCAGGCCCAGGAACAGGACGATGAGGTCGTCGGCCGACGCCATGACCACGCCACCAGTCGCCGAGAGCATGAGCAGGACGTACAACTCGACGCCCGGCAGATCCTCACGGGCCAGGTAAGGACGGGCCAACAGGGCGGTGGCCACCACCGCGATGGCCAGTATCGCGGTGACCAGCACCGTGGACCCGTCGACAGCGACCATGCCGCCCAGATATGAGCGGGGTCCACCGTCACGCACCTCGTTCCACATGGGCACCGAGGCCACCAGCACGGCCAGGCCGGTGACGACCGTCCAGGCCTGGGGCAGGGCGTCGGGAAGGCGGCGGACGATCGAGGCCACAGTCAGCAGCAGCATCCCACCGGCCGAGAGCAGGATCACCGGAATCAGGGCCCACCACAGGACCTCGGGGGTGACGACGGTCGACATCAGTGATCGTCCCCCTCGTCGGCGTGGTCGGATCCGTGGTCGCCAGCGCCTTCGATGTCGACACCAAAGCGGGACGTTGGCTCGTGGAAGCCGTCCACGTGCTCCTCGATGTGGGCCACCAGGGCATCCACCGCAGGTTCCATCCGTTCGATCACCGGCTTCGGGTAGACGCCCATGAAGACGATGAGAGCCAGCAGCGGTGCCAGCACCAGACCCTCACGGAGTTTCAGGTCGGGCATCTCGGCGTTGTCGCCCTTGGCTGGGCCATGGAAGACCCGCTGGTAGGCCCACAGCAGATAGAGGGCGGCTAGGACCACGCCTCCGGCGGCCACCACGGCCCACCAACGGTGGGCGTTGAACGCTCCGACCAGCACCAGGAACTCGCCCACGAAGCCGTTCAGACCGGGCAGGCCGATCGACGACAGCATGACCAGGGTAAACACGGCGGCCATGACCGGCGCCGACTTCTGCAGGCCACCCAACTCGTCAATCTGACGGGTGTGGCGACGTTCGTAGATCATGCCGACCAGCAGGAACAGGGCGCTGGTCGACACGCCGTGGTTGACCATCTGGAGCAGGCCGCCCTCGATGCCCTCGGTGTTCAGGGCGAAGGTGCCCAACACGATGAAGCCCAGATGGGCCACCGAGGAATAGGCCACGAGGCGCTTCAGGTCCCGCTGCATGGTGGCCACCACCGCGCCGTAGATGATGCCGACCACGCCCAGAGTCAGGAACACCGGGGCGAAGAAGTGGGAGGCCTCGGGGAACAGGTAGAGGCCGAACCGCAGGAAACCGTAGGTGCCCAACTTGAGCAGCACGCCGGCCAAGATCACCGAGCCAGCCGTCGGCGCCTCGGTATGGGCATCGGGCAGCCAGGTGTGCAGTGGGAAGATCGGCACCTTCACCGCGAAGGCCAGCGCGAAGGCGGCAAAGATCCAGCGGGCCGCATTGGTGTCGATGGCCTGGGCCTCGGCAATGGCCACCAAGTCGAAGGTGACCGAGGTGCCGGTGGCGTCCGCGTGGAGGAAGGCCACGGCCAGGATCCCCACCAGCATGAGAGCCGATCCGGCCATCGTGTAGAGGAAGAACTTGGTCGCCGCGTATGCCCGGTTGCCGTGCCCCCACCGTCCGATGAGGAAGTACATGGGCACCAGGACGACCTCGAAGCAGAGGAAGAAGACCACCAGGTCCAGCGCGCAGAACACACCCATGACGCCGGCCTCCAGCACGAGCAGCCACGCGTAGTAGGCCCGGTCGTCGTGCCCGGGGTCGACGGCCAGCAGGGCGATCGGGAACAGCACGCCGGTCAGCACGATTAGGAACAACGAGATCCCGTCGATGCCCAGCAGCCACTGGATGCCCAGGTCGGAGATCCAGTCAGCTTGTGACGTGAACTGCATCTCGGCTCCGTGGGTGGCGTCGAAACCCTTCAACAGCCAAACCGACATACCACCCACGATCACCGAGGTGGCCACGGCCACCAACTTGAGCAGCTCTGGGCGACGACGGGGCAGGCAGACCACCAGCAGGGCGCCCACGGCGGGCACCACGATCAGCGCCGGCAGCACGGCGAACGGCACACCGGGAGAGGAGGCGACCACGAAGGTCAAGAGGGCACCCATCAGAAATTGCTCCTCGAGAGGAACCAGAGCACGAGGCCCACAGCCCCAAGGCCGATGCCCACTGCGTAGGTGCGAACCAGGCCGTTGTGGAAACGCCGGAGCAGGCCGGCCTCCCGGCGAACCAGGGTGGCCATCCCCTCGACCGCGCCGTCGACCACCTCGCGGTCGAAGGCTGCGGTGGCGTCGAAGCCGGTGCGGCCCGGACCGCCCATGAAGTCCGAGACCTTCCGATCGAATCGCCACGCCTCGGCGAGGATCGGACGCTCGAAGGCGGTGTGGTCGATGCGACGCTGTCCGTAGGCCGCTACGGCCACCGCGATGCCCACCGCGCCGCCGGCCACCGCAATGACGGCCAGCACCCACAGGGTCCCCGCGCCAATAGACAGGTGGACCTCGTTGTGGAACAGCGTGGGCTCCAGCCAGTGCTCGAGCCGCTTGGTGCTCGATGAGAAGGGAAGCTGCACGAGCCCACCCAGCACGCTCAGGCCGGCCAGGACGACGAGCGGGAAGGCCATGGTCCACGGGGATTCGTGCGGGTGATGAGCGGCGCGATCGGCCACCGCGTCGGGTAGCTCGTCAGCCACCGCACCAACGTCGGGGGCGCCAGCCAGGGCCAGGGCGGGAAGGTCGGGTCGCACGTCAGCCGCGGCACGGACATCCGCCACCGCGGCCTCGGCAACCGTTAAGGCGTCAACGGCAGCAGACAGCACACCTTCGGCCTCGGTCACCGCGGCCTCGTCGGCTGCGGTCGCCGCCCCACGGCGGACCTCCAACGCAGTCTCGGCATCGGCCACCGCAGCGCGTGCGGCCTCGACGCCCTCGTCGGCACCGGCCAGACGGGCAGCCCAGACGGCATCCACCTCGTCAGACCTCGGGTCGGCGAAGCGGTGACGACCGAAGAAGGTGAGCACCACTTGACGGGTCATGTAGAAGGCGGTCAGCACAGCGGTCACTAGGCCAACGGCCCACAGAAGGGGGCTCTCGTTCCAGGCGAAGGCCAGGATCTCGTCCTTGGACCAGAAGCCGGCGAAGGGCGGCACGCCGGCGATGGCCAACCAGCCGATGATGAACGTGCCCGCCGTGATCGGCATGAAACGACGCAGCCCGCCGTAGTGGGCCATGTCCTGGTCACCGTCCATTCCGTGGATAACCGAGCCAGAGCCCAGGAACAGCAACGCCTTGAAGAAGGCGTGGGTGACCATGTGGAACACCGCGGCCACGTAGGCGCCACAGCCCACCGCCAGGAACATGTAGCCGAGTTGGCTGACCGTGGAATAGGCCAGCACCTTCTTGATGTCACGCTGGGCCACAGCAATGGTCGCCGCGAACAGTGCCGTGCCGGCACCCGTCCAGGCGATCATGGTGGGCACCCAGTCAGCGGCGTCGGCGATGATCGGGTTGACCCTGGTCAATAGGTAGACGCCCGAGGTGACCATGGTCGCCGCGTGGATGAGCGCCGAGACAGGCGTGGGGCCGGCCATCGCGTCAGGCAACCAGAGGTAGAGCGGGAACTGGGCCGACTTGCCGATGGCCCCCACGAACAGCATCACGGCGATGAACGTGGCAGTGGACTGGGCCACCGTGCCGGCCGCCGTGGTGTCCAGCACATCGACGTAGGCCACGGACCCGAACGTGAAGAACGTCATGAAGATGGCGACCATGAAGCCCCAGTCACCGATCCGATTGGTCACGAAGGCCTTCTTGCCCGCTGTGGCGTTGGCCTCGTCGGTGAACCAGAACGAGATGAGCAGGTAAGAACAGGCACCGACGCCCTCCCAGCCCAGGAAGGTCAGCAACAGGTTGTCACCCAGGACCAGTATCAGCATGGAGAAGGCGAACAGGTTCAGGTAGGTGAAGAAGCGGGGGAACTCGCCGTCACCGTGCATGTAGCCGACGGAGTAGAGGTGGATGAGGGCGCCCACACCGGTGATGAATAGGCACATGGTGAGCGACAGCGGATCGGCCAGAAAGCCCACGTCGACCCGGAGATCTCCGGCCGGCATCCACTCGAACAACGTGGTCACCGCCCGCCGGTCCTGCACGTCGCGCCCCGCCAAGTCTAGGAATACGCCGACGGTGGCCAGAAAGGAGCCGGCCATGGCACCGGTGGCAAGCCATCCAGCCCACGGTTCGCCGAGCCGTTTCCCACCGAACGTCAGCACCAGGAAGCCGGCCAGAGGCAGCGCGGGGATCAACCAGACGAGATCGAGCACGCCTTAACCCCCCAGTACCGAGAGGTCGTCGGCCGTCGCACCCTGGCGGCGGCGCATGATGGCCACGATGATCCCGAGGCCGACCACGACCTCGGCCGCCGCGACGACAAGCACGAAGAACACCGAGAGTTGGCCGCCCAGATCGCCCAGTTCGGCGCCGAGGCTTACGAAGGTCAGGTTGACGGCGTTGAGCATCAGCTCGACGCACATGAACATAACCAGCGGGTTGCGGCGGGTCAGAAGGCCGACGGCGCCGAGCGAGAACAGCACGGCCCCCAACGCCAGATACCAGGAGGTGGTCACCACCATCAGGCGCCCCCCGCTTCTTCGGGCTCTTCGTCAGCCGCTGTATCAGGCCCGGCATCGGCGTCGGCGGGCTCGGTGGACGTAGCCACGACCACGACGGGAGGCGGTTGCAGCGGGCCCTTGACGGTCCGGGCCAGCACCACAGCGCCGACCACCGCGACGGTCAGCAGCAGGGCGGTCAACTCCACGGCGAAAACGTGCCCGGTGAACAGGGCCTCGCCGAGACGCCGGGTGTTGTCCCCGGCATCACCCAGCGGCGCGGTCCGACCGGGAGCACCCGTCGGACCATCGGTGGCCACCAGCAGGAGGGTGAGCAGCATCCCCATCAACGAGGCGCCGATCACCGCGGCCAGGGGACGCTGGCCGACAATGGGTTCCACCCCGAGGTTCTCGGCCCGGTCGACGCCCAGCAGCATGATCACGAACAGGAACAGGATGACCACGGCGCCCGCGTAGACGATGACCTGGACGGCAGCCAGGAAGGTGGCGTCCTGGAGGACGAACAGGACGGCGACCCCGAACAGGGTCTGGACCAGGAACAGGGCGGCGTGCACCGGGTTACGCGACGTGAGCACGCCCACGGCACCGGTCAACACGATCGCCGCACTGGCGAAGAAGACGAAGGCTTCCATCAGTGGGTATCCGACCCTTCGTCATCGGATCCAGGTTCGTCGGATTCAGCGCCGGCATCTCCGTCTGACTGCCCGACCTCCGGGGCCCTCACGCCATGACCCAGCTCGCCCGACCACGACACCTGTCCGCTGTACAAGGCGTCCCCACTGGGCGACGTGGCACGCATCCAACCCGAAGTCATGGCGTCGTCACCCGGTCGCCAGTCTTCCCACGGGAGGTGCTGAGGACGACCCGTGGTGGCATCGACCACCAACTCGTCCTTCGTGTAGATGGCGTCGGCCCGGTTGGTGAACGAAAACTCGAACAACTTCGACTCGGTGATGGCCTCGGTCGGGCAGGCCTCCACGCACAGGTCGCAGTGAATGCACCGCAGGTAGTTGATCTCGTAGATGAAGCCGTACCGCTCGCCGGGGGACACCGGTTCGTCGGGCGGGTTGTCGGCGCCGCGCACGTAGATGCACTTCGCTGGGCAGACCCCGGCGCACAGCTCACAACCGATGCACTTCTCCATGCCGTCCTCGTACCGGTTCAGCACGTGGCGGCCGTGCAAGCGGGCCGGCTTGGGACGCTTGTCCTTCGGGTACGAGGTGGTGACCCGCTTCTCGAACATCTTGCCGAAGGTGACGGCGAAGCCGCGGAAGTAACCCATCAGACCGACTCGCCTTCCCGCTCGCCATCCAGGTCTGCCAGACGCTCGGCCCGGGCCTTGGACACCGCACCAATGAGGAGCGCAGCACCGCCGGCCATCACGGCCATGCCGACCATCACCACCGGCACCAGCGGCCATCCCCGGTCACCGGCCACGTTCATGGCCCCGATCAGCAGGAACCATCCGAGAGCCACCGGGATCAGCACCTTCCACCCCAGGTCCATGAGCTGGTCGTAGCGCAGCCGGGGCAGCGTGGCCCGGAGCCACACGAAGCAGAACAGGAAGGCGAACACCTTGAGGCTGAACCAGAAGACTGGCCACACCCAGCCCAAGGTGTCGGTCAGGATCGGTCCGGCTGGGCCACCCAGAAACAAGGTGACGGCGATAGCCGACATGGTGATTACGTTCATGAACTCGGCCAGAAAGAAGAGAGCGAACCGCAGCGAGCTGTATTCGGTGTGGAACCCGCCGACCAGCTCCTGTTCGGCCTCCACCAGGTCGAATGGCGGGCGGTTCAACTCAGCGGTCCCGGCCATCAGGAACACGATGAACGGGACAACGCCGGTGGCCAGAACGTTCCAGCTGCCGTTGACCTGACTGGCCACGATGTCGTGCGTGGACAGCGAACCGGAGGTCAGGAAGACCGCTGCGATGGCCAGGCCGAGGGCCGCCTCATAACTGATCATCTGGGCCGACGCCCGCACCGAACCGAGCAGCGGGTACTTCGAACCCGACGACCAGCCGGCCAGCATCACGCCGTAGACGGCGATCGAAGAGAGGGCAAGGAAGAATAGGACGCCCACCGGCGGGTCGGCCACCTGCAGGTAGGTGCGCTCACCGAACCACGTGACGGTGCCGTCGCCCGACGAGAAGTCGCCCCCAATGGGGACAATGGCGAACACTAGGAAGGCCGGCACCAACGACAGATAGGGGGCCAACTTGAAGACCACCCGGTCGGCCCGGTCCGGGATGAGGTCCTCCTTGAAGAACAGCTTGATCCCGTCGGCCAGTGTCTGGAGGATGCCGAACGGGCCGGCCACGGCCGGGCCGATCCGGTTGTGCATGTCGGCCACCAGCTTGCGCTCGAACCAGATCATGAGCATGACCGAGACGAGCAGCAGGGTGAAGGCCACAACGACCTTCAGGACCACGATGCCCACGATGCCCAGGTCCAGATCGCCACTCAGCAGCGGATCCAGCGCCAGCACGGCGGTGTCCAGGGCGCTCACCGGCGACCCACCCGGACTTCGGTGACCGGCGCCAAGGCATCGATCAGGGCGTTGACGTCCATGTCGGGCTGGTTGGCCCTCAGGTGCACGGTCCCCCGGGCCACACCGGCATCGGCGGCCACCACCACCTGGATGGTGCCTTGGGCGCTGATGAGGTCCACGACCTCACCCTCGTCAATCCCGTTGCGGGCCAGGTCTGTCGGCTCAATGCCGGCACGCGTCCCCGGGGCCAGACCGGCCAATGACGGGCTGTGGGCCACCAGGACCCCGGCGTCGTACATGCACCGGTCGACCACCAGGCGGAGGCCGTAGCCGTCGCGTCCCGGAACGCCGGTCGGTTCGGGCCGGTCCAGACCCAGCGAACCCTCGATCAGGATCCCCTCGCGGGTCGCCTCGGCGAGGGCCTCGGGTGTGAGCGCGGAGTGAAGCGGCGACACGGTGACCAGTTCGGCCAGCACGTCGTCCACTGACTCGAAGCCCAGGTCACCACCCAGACGCTCGGCGAGATCCACGGCGATCGCCCAGTCAGGTCGGGACGTTCCAGGTGAGGTCACCTTGCGGGCCACCACGCTTACCCGGCCCTCCAGGTTGGTAAAGGTTCCGTCGAGTTCGGTGGAGGCCACGGCGGGGAGGACCACGTCGGCCCGGGCCACGGTCTCGGTGCCGAACAGGTCGATGGCCACCACGGTTCTCGCCCCGGCCAGGGCCTGCTCGACGAGTTGGCGGTCGGGCACATCGGCCAGCAGATCGGCCCCCAGCAAGACGAGGACGTCAATGTCTCCAGCGGCCGCCGCAGTGAGAATCCCCAGCGCGTCATGGCCGGCGGCCGTCGGTACGGTCGGCCACGCATCGGCGACCCGTCCGGCATCGGCCAGCGATGCGCGACCTGGAAGGAGCCCGGGAGCCAGACCCATGTCCATGGCGCCGTGGACGTTGCCGCGACGGAGAAGCGAGAGGAATGTGGCCTCAGGCAGATGGTCGTGGAGGGCCAGTGCACCGTCCACTACCGGGCCGGCTGACTCGGCCAGCGAGGGTCGGCCCAGCAGCACCGTGACCGGCGAACCGTCAGCCACCGCGGCGGCCAGGGTGGCTCCGGCAGCGGCCAACTGGTCGACCGGGATGCCGCCGACACCGACCGGTGATCTGGAGCCGAACATGGCGGCCACCACGCCAGCCGCATCACCTGGGGTAACTCGCAGCGAATGGGCGGCGTGAGGGCTCAGCCCGGTACGTCGCGGCGTGAGTTCAATCAGGGTGGCCCCGTCGTGGACCACGGCGTGTCGGAGTCGCAGAAACAGCGCCCCGAGTTCCTCCTTGGGGTCGGGACCCAGGAGCACGATCGTTCCGCCGGGCGTGCAGGCCCGGTCGATGGTGGCCCGCGGCAAGCCGAGGACGACCTCCGCGGGCAGACCATCGGCCAACTGGGCGTCCACGTGGTCGGTGCCCAGCACGCCCTTGGCCAGCTTGACCCACGCGTACTGCGACTCGTTGGTCATCCGGGCGCCGCCCAACACGGCGATCCGATCAGCCGGTGCGGCCGACAAGGCCGACGCAGCGACGCCGAGCGCCTCGCCCCACGGCGCAGCGACCAGCGAGTCGCCCTCGGCCGTCCGGTTGCCCAGGGCGTCGCCCCGCAGCATCGGTGAGGCCAGGCGGTCCTCGTGGTCGTAGGCCTCGAAGACGAACCGTTCCTTGTCCGAGAGCCAGCCCCAGTTGACGGCGTCGGCGTCGACACCCTGGAACCGGAGCACCCGGTCGCTCGAGGACTGCACGGTGATGCGACTGCCCACGCTGTCCAGCGTGCTGGTCGACTCGACCTCCTCGAGATCCCACGGGCGGGCCTTGAAACGGTACGGAGTAGCGGTCAACGCGCCCACCGGGCAGACCTGCACGGTGTTACCGCTGAAGTACGAGGAGAAGGGCTGTTCGGGGAAGGTGTTGATCTGGGTCTGGCCGCCCCGGTCCATGAAGTGGATGAGTTGATCGCCGGCCACCTCGCCGGCGAACCTGGTGCAGCGGTCGCACAGGATGCAGCGTTCCCGGTCCAGGTAGACGTTGGAGTTGACGGGGATCGGCTTCTCGAAGTGCCGCTTCTCCTCGACGAATCGGCTCTCGCCTGGTCCGAAAGCCATTGTCTGGTCCTGCAGGGGGCACTCGCCGCCCTTATCGCAGACGGGGCAGTCCAGTGGGTGGTTGACGAGCAGGAACTCCAGCACCCCGTCCTGGGCCTTTCGGGTGCGGTCCGACTCGGTCTCGACGGACATGCCGGGCGTGCACTCGAGCATGCACGACGGCTGCAGGGCAGGGCCCCGCCCGGTGTCGACCTCGACCAGGCACATGCGACACATCCCGACCGGCTTCATCCGGCTGTGGTGGCAGAACCGGGGAATGTACGTGCCGGTGCGCTCGCAGGCGTCGATCAGCAATTCACCCGGGTGGGCGGCCACCGTCTCACCATCGACCTGTATCTCGACGACGGGTGTTTCCCCACTCATGCGCCAACCTCCCCACCGGGGGCGGCGGCCGACACTGGGATGCCGTCGCTTCGGGTGATGCGGGCCTCAAACTCGTGGCGGAATCGCCGGATGGTCGAGGTGATGGGCGCCACCGACGACGGACCCAACGGACAGATGGTGGTCTGGCGGGGCGGGAACGGCACGGCTTCAAGCCCCTCGTCGGCATGGGCGGCCACCGGATACGGCCCGGGGCTGATGTTGTCGCCCACGTCGAGCAGCAGATCGATGTCGGACGGTCGGCCATGCCCGTCGAGGATGCGAGCCAGGATCTTCTCCTCCCAGTTGGTCCCCTCCCGACAGGGCGAGCACTTGCCACATGACTCGCGGGCGAAGAACCGCACCATCCGATGGCAGGCCTTCACGGCGTCGGTGGTCTCGTCCATGACGATGATGGCGCCCGATCCCAGCATTGATCCGGCGGCGCCCACCTCCTTGGCCTCCAGCGGCAGGTCGAGGTGCTCGGCAAAGAACCAGGGTGCGGATCCACCGCCCGGGATGAACATCTTCAACTCGTGGCCGTTCCGGATTCCCTGGCAGAACGCCTCGCCGTAGAACAGGTCGCGGAACGTGGTGACGCCCTGCTCGACCTCGTAGACACCGGGCCGGTTCACGTGTCCCGAAACGGTGAACAGGCGGGTACCGGGCGAGGTCTCCGACCCCATCTTCCGGTAGGCGACAGCGCCGTGGGACATGATCCACGGCACGTTGGCTAGCGTCTCCACGTTGTTGACGATGGTCGGCTGGCCGTAGAGCCCGATGGCCGCCGGAAAGTACGGCGGCTTGAGGCGGGGCATGCCCCGGTTGCCCTCGAGGCTCTCGATGAGCGCCGTTTCCTCGCCCACGATGTAGGCGCCGGCACCCCAGTGGAGGGTGATGTCTACCGACAGGTCGGTGCCCAGGACGTTTCGGCCCACGTAGCCCGCGGCATAGGCCTCGTTGAGTGCCGTGGCGATTCGCTCCTGGGCCAGGGCCATCTCGCCCCGGACGTACAGGAAGCACTGCGACAACCCGAGGGCGTAACAGGCGATCAGGCAGCCCTCGATGAGTTGATGCGGATCGCGCTCCATCAGCAGGCGGTCCTTGTAGGTGCCGGGCTCGCTCTCGTCGCCGTTCACGACCAGGTACCGGGGCCACACGCCCTCGGGGCAGAAGCCCCACTTGACGCCGGCCGGGAATCCGGCACCACCACGGCCCAGCAGGGTGGCCTCGCGGACCTGGGCGTGCACGACGTCGGGGGTCATGGTCAGCGCGGCCCGGAGGCCCTCGTAGCCCCCGGTGGCCAGGGAGCGTTCCAGGGTGAAGGAATCCTCGTGAGGGAAGCGGGAGGTCACGACCTTCGGCCCGTCGTTGTCGACGTAGCCAGCGGCATGGGGGACGTAGGCGCCGGTCACGATGCCTCCTCTTCTACCGCAGGCATCCATGCGGGTGACCCGGTGACGTCCTCGGGGGGTACCACGCCGGCCCGACGATCATCCGGCACGTGCTGTCGTACCCGACCGAGGGTTCCGTGGTCGGGGATGTCACCGCCGTCGCCCGCTGCGCCGCGGACCAGTGGGCTACGTCCGGCCCGGAGGTCGGCCACCACCTCATCGAAGGTTTCGGTGTCGGCCCGGTGGAAGTAGCGGTAGTTCACGGTGAAGCAGGGCGCCTCGGTGCAGGCTGCCACGCACTCCACGTCCTCGACGGTGAACAGGCCGTCGTCGGTGGTGCCACCGGCCCGGACCCCGAGCGTCGACTCGGCGTGCTCTAGGAGTTCCTCGCCACCCAGTAGTTGGCAGGACACGTTGGTGCATACGTTGACCACATACCGGCCCACCGGATGGAACTTGAACATTTCGTAGAAGCTGCCGGTGCCCAGCACCTCGGCGGCCGTGGTCCCGGTCATGGCGGCGATCTCGACCATGGCCTCGGGCATTACCCATCCCTCCTGCTCCTGGGCTAGATGGAGTAGTGGGATGACCGCCGACTTCGGCTTCGGGTACCGGGTCAGGATCTCGCGGGCGATCCGCTCGTTCGATGGGTCGAACCAGCTCACCGGTCGACCTCCCCCATGATGGGGTCCACCGACGACACGACAGCCACGCCGTCGGCGATCAGACCACCCTCCATGAGGTGCGGCAGGGTCTGTAGGTTCACGAAGCTGGGACCACGGATGTGCATCCGGTAGGGCTTCGGACCCCCGTCCGACACCAGGTAACAACCGAGTTCACCACGGGGCGACTCCACGGCGGCGTACGTCTCACCCTCTGGCACGTGGAAGCCCTCGGTGAAGATCTTGAAGTGGTGGATGAGGGCTTCCATCGACTCGTCAATGCGGGCACGCGGCGGCGGGGTGACCTTCTTGTCTTGGGTCCGGTAGTCGCCTTCGGGGATCAGGTCGATGATCTGCTCGACGATTCGCAGCGACTCCCGGATCTCGTTGAGGCGGATGGCGTAGCGGTCGAACGAGTCGCCGTGGGTACCCACGATTACGTCGAACTCCACCTCGTCGTAGGCCAGATAGGGCTGGTCGCGGCGCAGGTCCCAGGCGTAGCCGGTTGACCGCAGGATGGGACCGGTGGCCGACAGGGCGAGCGCTTCGGCAGGGGTCATGACGCCCACGCCCTGGAGCCGCTCGCGAAAGATGGGTTGCCCGGTGAGCAGGGTGTCGTACTCGTCGAGTCGGGGTGGGATCAGGTCGAGCAGCCGCCGAAGGTCGTCCTGCCACCCGTCGGGGAGGTCGGCGGCGACCCCTCCGGGCCGGATGTAGTTGTGGTTCATCCGCAGGCCGGTGACCTTTTCGAAGAAGCGGAGCACCTCTTCGCGCTCGCGCCAGCCATAGATCATCATCGACACGGCGCCTAGGTCCATGCCGTTGGTGGCCTGGAACAGGAGGTGTGAGGCGACCCGATTTAGCTCGCACATGAGCATCCGGATCCAGGTGGCCCGCGGCGGCACGTCGATGCCCAGGAGTTGCTCAACGGCCAGGGAGAAGGCCAGTTCGGAGAACAGTGGGGCGGCGTAGTCCATCCGGGTGACGTTGGTCGGGCCCTGGAGGTAGGTGAGGTCCTCGGCGGTCTTTTCCATACCGGTGTGGAGGTAGCCGATGATCGGCTTGGTCCGCAGGATCGTCTCTCCCTCCATCTCCAACATGAGACGGAGCACTCCGTGGGTGGACGGGTGCGACGGGCCCATGTTGAGGATCATCCGCTGGTCTGCAGCATCGCCGGTGGGCGGATCGTCGGGATCGCCAGCCAGGACGGCGGCCTCGGCCTCGCTCAGGCGAAGTACGGCACTCGTGTCGTCACGGCGCAAGACGCGCTCGTACGAGCCCAGGTCCAGATCGGAGCCCTCGACACCGGGGCCGTCAAGGGCGCCGTCGAGAGAACCGTCGACGGGCTCGTCGGTCGGAGGACCTGTCGGAGGACCTGTCGGAGGACTGATCATGTCCGTCATCGGGCGGCCGGGGCGTCCTTGAACTGGACCGGAATCCGGCCAATGGCCACGTCGCGACGGAGCGGGTGACCCTCCCAGTCCTCGGGCATCAGGATCCGGGTGTGGTCGGGGTGGCCGGCGAAGGCCACACCGACCAGATCCCAGGCCTCGCGCTCCATGGCCTCGGTCCCCGGGAAGATGTCGAACAGCGATGGCACCACGGGCTCGGCTTCGGGCACCTGGGCCCGCAAACGAACCCGTCGACCTCTGGTGTGGTCGATGAATGCGGCTACTACCTCGAAGCGCTCGGGTGTCACGCCCTCGGGCAGGTCGGTGCGACCTGGATGAGCGGAGTAGTCCACGGCGGTGACGTCGATGGCCATGCAGAAGCCGTCGGCTTTCAGGGCCGAAACAGTGTCCAGCCACTGGTCGACGGTCGGGTGCAACACGACCTGCCCGGTGGCCTCGACCACCTGCACGCCGTGGAGCAGGGACTCGTCGCTCACCTCGGGCTCGCTCATCGGGTGCCCAGTTCCACGGCCTGGACGGTCTCGACGGGAGCGGCACGCACGTCGACCTCGATGGCCGCGCCACCGTCATTGGCCTCGCGGCGGCGTGTCAGTTCGCCGCTCTGGATGTTGTCGTGCAGCGTCAGGATGGCGTGCATCAGGGTCTCGGGGCCGGGCGGGCAACCGGGGGCGTAGACATCGACCGGCACGACCTGATCGACGCCCTGGACAATGGCGTAGTTGTTGAACATTCCGCCGCTCGACGCGCACACGCCCATGGAAATGACCCACTTGGGCTCCATCATCTGGTCGTAGATCTGGCGCAGGATGGGAGCCATCTTCTGGGACACCCGGCCGGCCACGATCATCAGGTCGGCCTGACGTGGCGAGGCCCGGAAGACCTCCATGCCGTAGCGGGCCAGGTCGTAGTGAGCGGCACCGGTGGCCATCATCTCAATGGCGCAGCACGCCAGGCCGAACGTCGCCGGCCAGCAACTTCGGGCCCGCGACCACTTCACGAGATCCTCGACCTTGGCCGTGACGAAGTTGTGCTCGAGGCCCTCGAGGCCGTGGGACATCACGTCTGAGGTCTCGCCGAGTCCGGGAAGGTGCACCATCAGGCGTCCCGATCCCGTCCCTCGAGCCCCACTTCGCGAACCCCGGCCCGCCGAACGGTGGACGACGAGGTGCGGTGCGGTGACACGGCGTGCCGGACCCGACGTACCGGACCCCACTCAAGGGCCCCGTTGCCGATCAGGTACACGAACGACTCGAATACCGCCGCCGAGAAGATGAGGACGGCCACCAGACCGAACAGGCCGAGACCGTCATGGGCAATGGCCCACGGGTAGAAGAAGATGATCTCGATATCAAAGACGATGAAGATCATCGCCACGAGGAAGAACCGGACGGGGAACCGCTCGGGCGTCTCACGTCCCGGGATGATCCCGCACTCGTAGGGCGCGGCCTTGCGGTCATTCGGGCTTCGGGGGGCGAGCAGGCGCGAGGCGACGAAGCTGAGGGCGGCGAACAGGAACGCCAGGATCAGGAGGACGATGATGGGGAGGTACTGGCCGAGCACGTCACTCGTCCCCAGTTCCACCCACGACCACGGGATTGATCACGAGGTCAGGCGCTGCTGGTCTCGAACTCCCTGCGCCGCTCCATGAGCTCCTTGTCACGCACGTGGAGCCAGTAGCAGAGGGCCAGGAAGACCAGCAACGAACCGATGGTGACCAGTGCAGGTCGCAGGCGAACCCATCCGAGATCACGGATCATCACCACCGACACGACGGGCTCACCGGGGTCGACAACCGGACGGGGCGGGGCCACGCCGGCAGGGACCTCTTGGAATAGCACCCCCTGTAACTGCACCACCGTGTAGCGGGTCGGGTGGGTGAGTCGGGCCGAGTTGGTGATCCAATGGCTGATCCGGTCCCAACGGTTTGGATCATCGGTCAACGAGGGCTTGCCACCCATGGTGTAGGCATCGAGCAACTTGTAGTCGGCCGAACTAGCAAACCCGAGATCGGGATGGGCGAGCACGTCAGCGGCCGCCTGAGCCTGCGCGTCGCCGGCCTCGGTGGTGGCCAAGAGGCGCCATGGACCAACGGCGCGGAGACCCGCGGCATCGGTCACGTTGCGGGCCACGGCAGCAAGCTCCGACCGAGTGATGGTCTCGTTTCGCAACTGGCGGTCGGCTCGAAGGGCATTGAGTGCCTCGGCCTCCAGGTCCGGGTTGTCGGTCGCGTTGGGGAGCGTGTCGAACTCCGCAATCGCCACGGCGTCGCCAGAGGCCACGACCAGTTCGTAGGCCGACGGGATCTCGTCCGGATTGGGCAACTCACGGGCGTACGACAGGCCACTGGCCCGAAGGTCCCCGACGTTGATGTCCACGGTCTTCCAGCTCGGGGCGTCACCCTTCCAGCCAGAGCCGTACATCCACCAGGCGCTGCCCAGGATGACCATCCAGCCCATGAGTGCGGCGGCGGCCATCAGGGTGGCCAGCCGGACACCCGAATTGGTGGCGATGACCAGCCAGACCGATCCCATGAGGACAACGAAGCCGGTGGCGACGACCAGGATGCCTCGGATCTCGGGGTCCCATGCCAGGCCGGCCAGCGTGACGAGGCTGTCCATCAGAGGCTCCTCTCATACGCCACGATGGCGGCGATCTGCTCCGGGGTGAGGATGCGGGACCGCACGACCGTGCCGATCACGTCGAGGTCGTCGGTGCGGCCACCGAAGCCGGGCATGGCGCCGGTGCCGGGACGGGCGTTTCCGTAGCCGGCGCCAACTTCCGAACCGGTGCGGACAAAGTCCTCGTGCCCACCGGTCGTCGGGAAGTGGGTTTCGATGCCCACGAGAGCCGGCCCAACGTGGCCTGCTCCCGGTCGGTAGCCGGTGAGCACGCCGGCCTCGGCCAGACGGGGCCACTCGGCCATGAGCTCAGCGGTGGCCTCCTCGCTCGAGGCTCCGTAGGAGAAACCGGGCGTGTGGCAGCGGGCGCAACTGTTGGCGCCCTGGGCTGCCGGGTTGTTGAAGAGCAACTCGCCGTAGGCGGCGTAGTCGCTGCTGGACGGATCGGCGGCCTGGGCGAGCCAGGCCTCGATCGCCGCGTCGGTGTCGTCGGCATTGGTCAGACCCGGGTCACGAGCAGTAACGATGCCCCTTGCGCCGACCTGCAGACCGCTTGTCACCTCGGCGGCCGCCTCCTCGGGCGTCAGCTGGATAGAGCGCAGGTAGACGACGAGTTGATGGACCTGCTGGGAGGTCAGCGGACCGCCGCCGGGTAGGCCCCATGCGGGCATCGGCGTCCCGGGTCGGCCGTAGTCGAGGATGCGCTTGACCTCGGATTCGTCGAAGCGACTCAGGACCGTGGTGAGCGCCGGGGCCTTCCACTCGACCTGGGCCACGAAGCCACCGTCGGCGTCGGCAATGGTGAACTGGGCCACGCCACCCACGCCTCCGGGGCCGTGGCAACTCACGCACGCCTCTTCGAAGGTCCGTGCTCCACGTCCCTCGAACCGCTTGACCCAGCCGTAGGCCGCGTTGTCCTGGCGGGCCGGCTCCATGAGCCAGTAGATGGGGAGGATCAGGGAGACCACGGTGAGCAGGACCAGCGACCAGGCCAGATTGCGGTCCAGGAACCGGGTCTCGAGCTCATCGTCGTCGGCGTGGCGCACCCGGTTGGGAGCCAAGTCGATCTCGGACCCGACCTCCCGCTTGCCGATGCGAAAACTGAACAACAGGTAGACGAACATGCCCACCAAGACGACAGACGCGAGGACCCAGCCGATGGTCCTTTGTGTGCTTGCGAGGAGAAGTGTGCTCATCGGTGTCTCTGCGATCTCGTGCGTCTCGACGGACTAGTGGCCGCCGGCCTGGCCGATGCAGTTCGGACCCTCGGCCTCCTGGCCGGTGGTGTTCGTACCAATCGGGGGGCCCTGGACAATGGTGCCGGTGTCTACGGTGAGAACACCGTCAGTCACCGACATGGCAAAACGGTCCATGCCCCGGGGAGCCGGACCGCCTCGCTTCTCGCCTACCTGGTTGTACTGCGAACCGTGGCACGGGCACTCGAACCACTGCGAGGACACACAGTTCGGCACCCGGCAGCCCAGATGGGGGCACTTCTGGTAGAGGGCGATGACGCCGGCGTCAAAGCCGCCGTCCACGCCGGCCGTCATGCCGGCCAGTTCCGGCGCCGAATAATTGGCACGGGCCTTCTCGACTGCGCCGTTCGGGTAGGCGGTGATCCACATCCGGCCCTCCGGCTTGTACAGAAAGCCGTTGTTGGCGGTGATGTCGGCTAGCAACTCCACGACGTTGCCCACCTTGATCTTGGAACCAAAACCACTCACGCCCTGGGGCCACAAGAAGGCGATGCTGGCGCCACCGAAGCCCGAGAGGCCGAAGCCCATCATGCCGACGAGGCTCCGGTTGAAGAACTGTCGGCGGCTCACGCCAACGGCTACCGGGTCGGGGGCCACGAACGGCTCGGCGGGCGCCGACTCCACGGCCACCACGCCGGACCCGGATCGGGCTGCGACCGCGGCGGCCTCGACCTCGCGACCGGACGGGGCCGCCTCAGCTTCGGACCCACCCAACAGGGGGTTGGTCACGTCTCGCCGGCGTGTCTCACGGGATAGGCCGACCGCGCTGCGGTCGCGTCGCCGGGAGGCCCCGGCCAGAACGGCCACGGCAAGGACGAGGAGAAGGATGACTGCAACGGCGACGCCCACGGGTCAACTCCTGTGCTTCATCAGAATGGTGGACGGGATGAAGGGTTCCATGGCGATCACAGTTCGAAGAAGAGGCCGGAGTTCCACGGGAAGACGAAGTTGAAGCCGGGGCCCCGGAAGAAGGACCCGATCATCACCAGCACCGACCAGAACATGAGGTGCACGGTCATCAACGAGATGGCGAACTTGCGATCCTCGGGACGTTTGGACGGGTTCTTATCGATGTAGGGCGCCATGACCAGCACGAAGAGGCCGATACCGGGAATGGTCACACCGGCCACCATCGGGTGGAACATGGTGAGCAGCTCCTGCAGGCCCAAGAAGTACCAGGGCGCCTTGGAGGGGTTCGGCGTCTTGTTGAAGTCAGCCAACTCGAGAAGCGGTGCGTTTACGAAGATCGAGAACAGCAACGAGAACAAGGTGATGGCCAGCGCCGCGAGGAACTCGGCGAGCAGGAGGTGCGGCCAGACGTGCACCTTGTCCTGCGGGGTCGCCTTGGTGTCCTGGATGGAACCCGACTTGACGACGGTCAGTAGTCGCTGGTTGTGACCGTCTGGGCCGCTGCTCCCGGCAGGGGCGGCGGGTCCACCGGCGACGGTTCCGGGCTGGTCGGCGGCAGCGGTACCACGGTCCAGCAGGTGGCTGGGAATCTTCTCGTCGGCAGCAGGCGCGCCGCCCCCGGGCGCGGCTTCGCCAGATGGAGCGTCAGTCGTTCCCTGGGCCTTGGCCTTGGCGGCCTCCGCCCGCTTTCTGAGATGTTCGGGGATCTCGGTCATCTGTCGTCCTGTCGCCTACGGGCCTGACCTACAGCGGACCCGAGATGCCGCCGTCCTTGCGGACTCGCCAGAAGTGGATGGCCATGAATATGACCACCACGAACGGGAGCATCAGGACGTGCAGGGTGTACCAGCGGAGCAGGGTGTCGGTTCCGATCTCGACGCCGCCGAGCAGCACAAATCGGACCTGTTCACCGAAGACGGGTGTGAAGCCCATCATGTTCGTTCCCACCGTCACTGCCCAGAGGGCTAACTGGTCCCATGGGAGGAGGTAGCCGGTGAACGAGAGCAGCAGGGTGAACTGCAAGAGCATCACGCCGATAACCCAGTTGAACTCCCGGGGTGGCTTGTAGGCACCGTGGTAGAAGACACGGGCCATGTGCAGGAACACGGTCAGCACCATGAGGTGGGCAGTCCACCGGTGCATGTTTCGTACCAGCAGACCGAAGCCCACAGCGGTCTGCAGGGTCTGGATGTCGTCCCACGCCTGAGCGGCGGTCGGTCGATAGAAGAACATCAGGAAGATGCCGGTGACCGTCAACAGAATGAACAGAAAGAACGACAGCCCACCAAGACAAAGGGTGTAGCTGACCTTCACTGCGTGACGCTTCACCTTCACCGGGTGGAGGTGGTACAGCACACTGTTCATGATCACGTAAGACCGGTTCCGGGGGCTGTCGTTGTAGCCCTTACGGAAGATCGAGCCCGGTCGGAAGATCGAACTCCAAGCCTGTGAACCCTGGACCTGGTCGGTCAGTTGGCCGAGCTGCTCCTGCAGCGCCTGACCAGCCGGCTTCTTATCGTCAGCCACGGTGTCCGCTCTCCTGTGAAACCTTCATACGTGCGTTCATTTCCACTCAGCCCAGCCGCATTCCGTAGCCGTACCCGTGGGTGTTGGTCCGCTGGTGGGTGTCACCGTCAGCCGGTGCATCGCTGCACTTGCCCATGATGATCACGCCGGTCGGACACCGATCGACGCAGAGGGCACAGCGAGTGCACACGTCGTCGTCGATGGTGAAGATCACATGATCGCTGGGGTCAACTCCCGGCTGTTCGGTCCCTACCGACTCGGCCACCGCCTCAGGCGAGACCATGTGGATGCACTTCCATGGGCAGATGTCGACACAGCCCTCGCACATGATGCACTCGGCTTGGTCGATATGGATGAACTGCTTGACCCGGTTGTTGGTCGTCATCCAGTCCGCGTCAACCTCGCGGAGAACGTAGTCGTCGACGAATTTCGGGTGCGGAGGGTTGGCGTCGGTGACACTCATGTGCCGGCCCCCTCCCGGATCAGCGGACGGCCGTATTCCGACGTGGGCTTCGGTGCATCGTCGGCTTTGCCTCGCTCCTGCCACTGGCGCCACATCACGACGTTGCCTCCGAGGGCGATGCCGTAGATGACGACGGCTACCAGGTCACGGATGACTTGGTAGGTCATGGTGAACGGGAGGCCCCACTCGACGATGCCCTTGTTGCCCGTCCACGGGAGTTCAGGGCCGATCAAATAACGGTCGGGGCGCCAGTTCAGCTCGCTGTCCGCCCAGGTCAGCCACTGGTGAGGTACCACGCCGTAGACCCACCAGAGAATGAAGAAGACGTAGGTGGCGAAAAGCATCGCCTCGCCCCACGTGAAGTCCTTGTCGGCCGGGGTGCGTTTCCGATACCAGTCGACGCCACCCAGAAGGACGAGCAGCACGACGATGGATGTCACGAACGCGACCATCGATCCAGGCCCTCCCTCGGTGGCTCAAGCGGACTTCGTGAAATAATGCACAAGCGGTGTGCGCACCATGCTAACGGTTAGACGCCGGCCACGACGACCGAAGTCCGAAGGGTTGACCAGTGGTCGAACCGGTCCGGGCAGCAGTCGAAACGTGGCGGTGATCCGGTGGGTGTTTCTATCACGCGACCACCTGAACCAGCCACCTCCGCACGACATATGAAGTGCCCGTGGCCCGGAGCGCCCGCCCCCAACGGCCGCCCGCTAACCTGCCCCTGTTCCAGACCGGCAAGCCGATCCGGGTCGGCTTCACCGCTATCCGGAACACCGAGAACCGCCGTACCGTCAGACTCCTCCGGAGCCCACGTTGACCGATATCCCCGAACATCTTCTGAAGCGGGCCCAGGCCGCCAAAGCCAAGGCCACCGGCTCCGAGGCTCCGGCAGCCGACACCCCGGCTGAGGCCGCTGCGGCCGCACCGGCCACCAAGGCACCCGCTGCCGCACCGGCCGCACCGGCGGTCGAGACGCCACTGGCCCCCGTCGCTCCGTACGTGGCCGCGGCCAACGCCCGCAAGAAGATTCCCTGGTGGGCCACCAGCGGACTACTGCTGCTCCCGATCTGGGCCATCTCGTATGTGGGCACCCTCGAGCGACCCCCTCAGGAGGCCACCGGAGTTCTAGCCGAGGGTTCACATGTCTACGAGGTCCGCTGCGCCAGTTGCCACGGTGCGACCGGCGCCGGCGGAAGCGGTTATGCCCTGGACAACGGCGAGGTGCTGGTGACCTTCCCGACCGCGGCGGCCCACATCGAATGGGTGGCCAAGGGTTCGGACGGCTTCGGACTCGGCAACACGTATGGCGACGCCACCCGTGGACGGATCGTCGAGGGCGGCATGCCCGGCTGGGCCGACGTGCTCACCACCGAGGAACTGATCGGTGTGGTGCTCCACGAGAGGGCCCGCATGTCGGGTTCGGCTGATGACGCGGCGCTGGCCGAGGCCATCGACCACGCCGTCGACAACGGTGATCTGGACCTACACGGCCACCTTGATCCGTCGACGGTGACTAGCGATGAAATCCAGGCCATCTTGGACTCCGTCGCCCACGAGGACGACGGCGGGCACTAGCCCCCCGGACCGGGCCCCGGGCCCAAACCCACCAACCGTCGAGAACGTTGTGACCGACCACTTTCCTGACGCCCCGGTTGACCTGTTGGTCATCGGTGGTGGACCCGCTGGGGCTGCCACCGCCTACTGGGCTGCATCCCACGGTCTCGACGTGGCGGTCGTCGAACGCAAGACGTTTCCCAGGGATAAGACCTGTGGTGACGGTCTCACACCGAGAGCCGTCCACCAACTCGAGGAGATGGGCCTTGGGCCTATCCTCGAGCGGCACCATCGGTTCGACGGCCTCCGGGCCATCGCCCATGGCCGGACCATCGAAATGCCGTGGCCCGACCACACCGTCTACCCGACCTACGGCTATGTCGTTCGACGCTGTGATCTGGACGCCTTTGTGGCCGAGCACGCGGTGACAGCCGGGGCGACCCTCCTCCAGGGCCACGAGGCCGTCCGCCCTATCGACCCACCTGACGGTTCGACGCCGGGCGCCATCGGTGGCGCGATCGTCCTGGATAAGACCACTGACACGGAACGGGCCATCCGGGCCCGCCACGTCGTGGTGGCCGATGGTGCCAACTCGCGCTTCGGCCGGGCACTGGGCACCGTGCGCGATCGGACCTACCCAATGGGAATGGCCATCCGCGGCTACTTCGAGAGCCCGCTTCACGACGACCCGTGGATCGAATCCTCTCTGGACGTCCGTGACCGCGAAGGTAGCGCCATGCCCGGGTACGGCTGGATCTTCCCAGTGGGCAACGGCACCATCAACGTAGGCATCGGCCTACTGTCGACCTTCCGGGATTACAAGCAGGTCAACACCAGCCACCTGTTCGAGGAGTTCGCCTGCACGCTCCCCGAGCACTGGCAGATCGATCCGACGCGACCCATCGCCCCACCCACCGGCGGCCGCCTTCCGATGGCCGGTTCAGTCGGTCCCAAGGCGGGGCCCAACTGGCTAGTGGTCGGGGACGCTGCCGGCTCAGTCAACCCGTTCAACGGTGAGGGCATCGACTACGCCTACGAGACCGGGCGGATGGCCGCTGGCCTGATCGCCGAAGCCGCCGCTCGGGGCGACGATGCCATCTTGGCCCGCTATCCCGACCTACTCGACGAGGAGTATGGCCTGTACTTCAAGGTGTCCCGGCTGTTCGCCAGGGTGATCGGCAACCCGACGCTCATCCGAGAGCTGACCCGGGTTGGGATGCGATCACAGCCGCTCATGGAGTGGGCGTTGCGGATCATGGCCAACCTGATGCGCGACGAGGACCGGGGGGCCGCTGAAGCCGCCTACTCGGCTATCGCCGGCGTCGTCCGTCTGGTCCCCGACCGTCTGGTCGACGCCTGACCCCTCGCTGGATGCCGGTCCCTAAGCGGATTCGAATCCGGGTTGGGACCCGCCTAGCGGCCATGACCGCGGTCCGACGTCAGACCGGGCGAGAATGGTCGACGTGAACGCAGCTCCGAAGGAATCCCCGACCACGTTCCCCTGCTGGCGTGCACTCGCCGACCTCCGAGACGCCGGTCGGCCGACACTCCGGGATCTATTCGCCAGTGACCCGGACCGTGGCGACCGGCTGGGAACGGTGTGCGCTGATCTCTGGATCGACCGGTCGCGCCAACACCTTGACGAAGCCGTCCTCGACGCCCTGGGCCATCTGGCCGACCAACGCGACGTCGTTGGCTTCCTGCGCCGAACGGCCGACGGCGAGGTGGTCAACGGTTCCGAAAAGCGTCCGGCCAGCCATCAAACCCTCCGCCTAGGTCGGGACGCGGCTCCGGCTGACGTCGTGGCCACCCGCGACCGGATGGCCACGTTGGCCACAGCGATCCGGGCCGGTGAGGAGACGGGGGCCACCGGATCCACGATCACCGCCCTGGTCCAACTCGGGATCGGCGGCAGTCACCTGGGGCCAGCACTGGCCGTTGACGCCCTCGCACCGTTCGCCCATCCCGACATCGAGATCCGCTTCTCGTCGAGTGTCGATGCCGACGACCTCGCCGAGGCCCTCGACGGCCTCGATCCGGCATCGACCCTGGTGATCGCCTGCTCGAAGTCGTTCACGACCATTGAGACGTTGACCACATTGGACGGCGCCCTGGCCTGGCTGGCCGGCGGGCTCGGCGACGCGGCCATCAACCATGTGCTCGCGGTGACCGCTGCACCCGAGCGGGCGAAGGCCCTCGGAGTGGACGTCAACCGGATCTATGAAATACCGGTGGCGGTGGGTGGCCGATTCTCACTGGGTTCGGCGGTCGGCCTGCCGGTGATGGTGGCCATCGGCCCCGAAGCCTTCGACGAGATGTTGGACGGCATGCGGGTGGTGGACAATCTGTCGGCCACCGAACCGCCCGATGAAAACGCGGCGATCCAACTGGCCCTCATCGACGTGTGGAACCGGTGTCACCTCGGTAGAAGTTCGCTGGCCGTCGTCCCGTACGCACACCGGCTCCGCCTGTTCGCCCCCTGGCTCCAGCAACTCTCCATGGAGAGCCTCGGCAAGGGCACGTGCGAAAACGAGAGCGATCCGGAGACGCCAACCGGCCCGACGGTGTGGGGTGCAACCGGTACCGATGCCCAGCACGCCTTCTTCCAGCTGCTCCACCAGGGGACCGACGTCATCCCGGTGGACCTCATCGGTGTGATCCAACCGACCGTCGACGATGCCCGGTCCAGCAAGGGTGCTGAGGTTCTGATGACCAACCTGGCGGCCCAGGCCGATGCTCTGGCCTTCGGACGGACGGCTGACGAGGTGCGGGCCGACGGGGTCGACGAGGCGCTGGTGGCCCACCGGACGTTCCCCGGCAACCGACCATCGACAGCCATCCTCCTCTCCGAGCTCACGCCTTCGACGCTCGGCCAGTTGATCGCTCTCTACGAGAACCGCACGGTGGCCATGGCCGCCGTGCTGGGCATCAACCCCTTTGACCAGTGGGGTGTCGAGCTGGGCAAGAAGATGGCGCTCGACCTGGCTAATGGATCAGCCCCCGAATCGGCCCTGCTGCGACGAGCCCGGGCGCTTCGCGACTCCTAACCGGGCGCCGGTCGGAAACTCGCCTCAGACAAGGGAGGCGACGGCAGCGGACGCGGCATCAGCCGCGATCTCGATGGTCTCATCAACCACCGCGTCGTCATGGGAGAGGCTCGGAAACAACGCCTCGTATGCCCCGGGAGCCAGGGCTACGCCCCGCTCCAGCAGGGCGTGGAATACCTTCGAGTACCGGCCGTTGTCGGCCAGCACCTTCGCCTCATCGAAGTCGGTCGGTGGGGCGACCGGGCCGTCACCGAAATACAGGCCGAGGAGGGACCCCACCCGGGGCAGGGTCGAGGCCAGACCAGCCGAGGCGAACGCTCCGGCCAGCCCGTCAGCCAGTCGTGTCGCCGTGGCGGTCAGCCGATCGAAGGCGCCGTCGTCGAGCAGTTCCAGGGTGGTTCGTCCGGCCGCCATGGCCAACGGGTTCCCCGAGAGCGTGCCGCCCTGGTAGACGCCGCCCAGAGGTGCGAGGTGCTCCATGACGCCCCAACGGCCACCGAAGGCGCCGACCGGAAGGCCACCGCCGATGACCTTGCCGAAGCACCACAGGTCCGGGGTCACCCCGAACCGCTCGGCTGCCCCACCGCGAGCCAAGCGGAAGCCGGTGATGACCTCATCGAAGATAAGTAACGCACCGGCTGTATCGCAGGCGGCCCGAAGACCCTCGAGGAATCCGTCTGCCGGAGCGACGAGGCCCATGTTGGCGGCCACCGGTTCCACGATGACCGCGGCGACGGTGTCGTCAAGGGTGGGAACCACGTTGTAGGGGGCCACGATCGTGTCGGCCACTGCACCATCGGTGACGCCGTCACACCCGGACAGGCCCTGGTTGGCCACACCGCTGCCCCCGGCCGCCAATAGCGCATCGGCATGGCCGTGGTAGCAACCGGCGAACTTCACGATGCCCGGTCGACCTGTCGCTCCCCGGGCCAGACGAATGGCCGACATGGTGGCCTCGGTGCCCGATGAGACGAACCGCACGGACTCCAGCCCGGCGATCCGATCGACCACCATCTCGGCTAGTACCACCTCGGCTTCAGTCGGCGCTCCGTAGGAGGTCCCCGCCGATGCCGCCCTGGTGACGGCCTCCAGCACCGCCGGGTGGGCGTGACCGAGGATCCCTGGACCGTAGGACTGCACGTAGTCGATGTACCGACGACCCTCAGCGTCCCAAAGGTACGGCCCCTGGGCCCGATCCACGAAGTACGGGGTGCCGCCAACCGATCCGAAGGCCCGGACTGGCGAGTTGACCCCACCGGGAATCACCCGCCGCGCTCGGTCGAAGAGGTCGAGGTTGGCGCCCATCGGTCCGATCCTCAGCTGCCGAGGAGTTCGGCGGCCCGTCGAGCGAGGTAGGTGAGGACGAAGTCGGCACCGGCCCGACGGATGGACAGGAGGTGCTCCATGCCCACTGCGTCGCCGTCCAGCCAGCCGTTGGCTGCCGCGGCCTCCACCATCGCGTACTCACCGCTGACGTGGTATGCGGCTAGAGGCACGTCGACGACGGCGCGGGCCTCGGCTATCACGTCGAGGTAAGCCAACGCCGGCTTGACCATGACCATGTCGGCGCCCTGTTCGATGTCGCCGAGGATCTCGACCATGGCCTCACGGGCGTTGGGCGGATCCTGCTGATAACCCTTCCGGTCACCGCCGTCGACGATCTCGACGTCGACGGCATCACGGAACGGCCCGTAGAGCGCCGAGGCGTACTTGGCGGCGTAGGCCAGGATCGCCGTCTGCTGATGACCGGCATCGTCAAGCGCGCCGCGAATGGCCGACACCTGGCCATCCATCATTCCTGAGGGGGCAGTGACGGAAGCTCCGGCGTCGGCCTGGGCGACGGCGACCCGGGCGTAGAGCTCGAGAGTGGCGTCGTTGTCGACCGACCCGTGCCCGTCCAGCACGCCACAGTGCCCGTGGTCGGTGTACTCGTCCACGCACAGGTCGGCCATGAGCACCACGTCGTCGCCCACCTCGTCACGGAGGTCCCGCAAGGCCACCTGGACAATGCCGTCCGGGTTCCAGGCCTCGGAACCGACGGCGTCCTTCTTGTCAGGCACCCCAAAGAGGATCACAGCCGGAACGCCGAGGTCACGGAGCGCGGCCACCTCGGAACAGAGGCTGGCCCGTGTGTGCTGGACTACGCCAGGCAACGAGGCCACGGGCTGTGGGTCGTCGATGCCCTCGCGGACGAACAGCGGGGCAACGAGGTCATCAACCGACAGACGGGTCTCGGCCACGAGGCGCCGTAGGGCCGCCGTGCGGCGCAGGCGGCGGGGCCGCGAGACGGGGTACTCCACGTACATGAGCCTACGGAGAGCGGTGGCTTCGCCGGTCAGTCGGCCCGATCAGCCAACCCGGTCAGTAGACGCGGGTTATAGCCCACGCTTCGACAGCGGCCACTAGGCCATCGACCGAGTGCGGGTCGGCCTGGACCACCTCGTGCCCGGCGTGACGAGCCGCTGCGGCGCTAATCGGACCGATGCACACCGCTTCGACCGGCAAGACCGTCCCGGGAAACAGATCGTGGTACCGGCGAACCGTAGATTCGGACGTGAAGGTCACCAGGTCGGCCAGTGCGGCGGCAGCCAGCACTCCGAGGTCGACGTCGGGCGCCACGTTCCGGTAGGCGACCACCACCTCGACCTCCCAGCCGGCGGCTCGCAGACCGTCGGGCAGCACCGCCCGGGCCGTCTCCGCCCGGGCCAACAAAACCCGACCAAGGCCAGTCGGGTCACCGGGCACTGGGAACTCGGCCAACAGACCTTCGGCGACCGCCCTCGTTGGCACGAGGTCCACGGCATAACCGGCAGCGACCAGCGGTGCGGCGGTCTTCGGTCCGACCGCGGCGATCCGCCCCGGGAAGGTGCGCCCGGCGAACCTTTCGGCCACCCGATGAGCACCATTCGGGGAGGTCACCACGATCCAGTCGTACCGGCCAGCTACCGCTCGATCCACGGCCTCGGTCAAGGCCGCTCCCCCGGCGGTCGGCTCGGCGATGACGATCACTGGCAACTCGACCACCTCGGCACCTCGTTCCCGCAAAGCCTCGGCCAGTGAGCCGGCCTGATCGGTGGCCCGGGTAACCACCACGTTGCAGCCGGCCAGTGGGCCGGGCCGGTCGGTGGTCACCGGCCGAGCAGGGCGGATCCGCCCTGCTCGTCGAGGAGGAAACGAGCGATGGCCCGCCCCATCCCCGGTCCGTCGGATCCGGTTCGCTCATCAATGAGCAGGACGGTGCCATCCGTGGACGACACCGACCCGGTCAGGCGGAGATCACCATCAGGCCCGCCTCCCAGCACGGACCCGTCCATCAAGACGGCGTGAGCGGCCACCGGCAGGTCACATCCGGCACCTAGTTCGGCGAGAAACGCCCGCTCGGCCGCCACCGTCCGGTGGGCTGTCGGATCGTCCACAGCGGCGAGCAGTTCGAGGAACGAACCGTCATCGCTTCGGCACTCCACGGCCAGTGCCCCCTGACCTACCTGGGGAAGCAGTACCGACTGGTCCAATGGATCGACCACCGCCGGGGTCAGGCCCAGTCGATCGAGCGCGGCAACCGCCACCACGATCGCTGCGAAACCGTCAGGACCGTCCAGTTTCGCCAACCGGGTACCAATGTTTCCCCTCAAGCTGGCGAACTCCAGGTCAGGACGCCAATGGGCCAACTGGGCTCGGCGACGGATCGATCCGGTGGCCACCACGGCCCCCGCCGCCAGGTCGTCAAACCGGCAACCGACGAGGGCGTCGCGTGGATCAGCCCGTTCAGGTACGGCGGCCAACACGAGGGCGTCGGGAGTCAGGGCCGGCAGGTCCTTCGCCGAGTGGACGGCCACGTCGGCCCGGCCTTCAAGCACCGCGGCCTGAACCTCCTTGACGAACACGCCCTGGCCGCCCATCTCCTCCAGCGGAGTGGTCCGATCCAGATCCCCGGTGGTCTCGACGACCACGATCTCGACGGTAGTGCCCGGTCGAGCCGCCACGATCAGGGCAGACAGGCGATCGGCCTGCCAGCGCGCCAGTGCGCTGCCCCGGGTCGCCGCACGGACGTGCATACCGGCCGCTACAGGTCGAAGAGGTCGCGCAGGGCCTCGGCTAGGCGCTCGCCCCGAGCGGTGCCCGCGGCGTCCTTCATCCGAATGGTCGGCTCATGCAGGAGCTTGCCGACTATGCCGGCAGCCAGTGCCTCGACGGCCTCGCGTTGGCGTTCGTCCAGGTCGCCCAGACGAGCGGCCAGACGCTCCAACTCACCCTTCTGGACGTCCTCGCCGCGACCACGCAGGCTGGTCACCAGCGGGGCGACCGAGCGGGCAGTCGACTCGTCGACGTAACGATCCAGTTCGGCATCCACGATGGCCTGAACCGCTGTGACCTCCCTCTGGCGTTCCCGGATTCCCGCATCGGCGAAGGCCCGCAAGTCGTCCATGTCCAACAGGGTCAGTCCGTCGATCTCCCCGGCGGCCGGATCGACGTCACGGGGCACCGCGATATCGACGACCAGCAGCTCACGACCCTCGCGTTCACCAACCACCGAAGCCAGATCACCATGTTCGAGGATCACCGACGACGCACCGGTGGACGTCAACAGCACGTCGACCTCGGGCAGAAGGCGGGGCAGGTCATCGAGACGGACCGCGGTCCCACCGAGACGCTTGGCGACGTCGACAGCCCGTTCCCAAGTGCGGTTCGCCACCAGGATGGAGGCGACGCCGCCACCGTGCAGGGCACGGGCCAGGCCCTCGCCCATCTCACCAGCGCCGACCACCATGACCTGGCGGCCCTCCAAAGTGCCTAGGCGATCGGTGGCCATGGCAACCGCGGCCTGTGAGACCGAGGTGATGTTCCTAGAGATAGCCGTCTCGGTTCGCACCCGCTTGCCAACTTCGAGTGCATGACGGAACAGCGGGTTGAGCACCGGGCCGACGGCGCCCTCGGCGGCCGCCGTCTCCCACGATGTACGGACCTGCCCGAGGATCTCGTGCTCTCCCAGGACCGCTGAATCAAGACCGGACGCCACCGAGAAGAGGTGACGGGCCGCGTCACCGTCGAACAGCCCGACGAGGTGGTCGGAGAATTCCTCGGGGGCCACGTGTGAGGTCTCGGCGAAGAAGTTACGGATGTCCTGATACGCGCCGTGGAATTTCTCCGCAAAGGCGTACACCTCGATGCGGTTACAGGTCGAGAGCACCACGGCTTCAGTGACGTTCTCACGCGACGTGAGATCCGCCAACGCCTTGGGTAGACGGGAAGCGGGCACCGTCATCCGCTCGAGCAGGTCGAGAGGAACGGTCCGGTGGTTCAAGCCGACGGCGACAACCGACAAGGCTCGCTACTCCTGATTCTCCGGAACCACCGGAAGCCCGGGGTGCCAGTTTCGAGGTGAATGGATTGACTGGACTGAGACGACATCCGGCGCCGTCAGGGACACCAGCATTCCCGATGGAGGGGTTGCCTTCCAACCCCCGGGCCGCACCACTCCAATACCGATCACCCGACAGCCCCGGCGTTGGCTCCGCTGGCCATCCGACGATGCTGGTGGTAGCCGAGGATCTGCAGTTCGGTAGCCAGGTCGACCTGCCGGAGGTCGACGTCTTCGGGCACGTGGACGACTGCTGGAGCGAAGTTGAGGATCGAGGGGACACCGGCGGCCACTAGATGGTCGGCCGCTTCCTGGGCGGAAGTTGACGGTGTGGCGATGATGCCCACCGTGCATCCTGATTCGGCGACGACGTCCGCCAGTTCCTCGACCGGGCGCACCACACGACCGCCGATGTGCCTGCCCACCACGGCTGGGTCGGCATCGACGAGGCCGGCCACCGGGAACCCACCAGCCACAAACCCGTCGTACTGGCTCAGAGCCCGACCCAGGTTGCCGATCCCGACGATGACCACCGGACTGGGCTCGCCGCCCCCCAGTGCCAGGCTGATCTCACCGATGAGGTGATCGACCTGGTAGCCGACGCCCCGGGTGCCGTGGGCGTGAAGGTAGGAGAGGTCCTTCCGTACGTTGGCGGCGTTGACTCCAGCCAGATCAGCCAACTCGACTGAGGACACGGTGGCCATGCCGGAATCAGCCAACTCGACCAGGCCGCGCAAGTAGACGGGTAGACGGGC
This sequence comes from Acidimicrobiales bacterium, assembly GCA_030747595.1. NCBI lineage: Bacteria > Bacillati > Actinomycetota > Acidimicrobiia > Acidimicrobiales > Acidimicrobiales bacterium. The sequence continues at coordinate 62,220 of JASLKK010000010.1, forward strand.
AACCGTGGCCTCGGGAATGACCTCGCGCCGATCTGACCCGCCGTTCATCGACCCGTCGTTTCTGGACACGGGCCAAAACTACGCGCTTGTGCACCGATTCACATGACACCGGCATCTTGCGGGAACCGGGCCGGGACGACGGACCAATACCGTTGACCACTGTGAACATGCAGTCTCCGGTCGCCGCGGCGTCCATGCTCGTCTCGTTGGCCTTCGCCGTCACGGTCCTCGAGCGCTGGATCGACCGACGCCGGCCTCAAGACCTTGCCTGGGCAACCTCCCTCGGACTGTTCGCCGCTGGCGCCGCCGCCCTCTGGTGGGGCGCGTCGATCGGCTGGTCGGAAGGTTCGTTCCGTGCGTTCTACGCCTTCGGAGCCGTCCTGAACGTACCGATCCTGGCCCTGGGGACCGTGTACCTGCTGGCGTCCCGGCGAACCGCCAACCGGATCGCCCTGGCGACCGTGCTGGCCTGTGCGTTCGCCGCCGGGATCGTGATGGCCGCACCCCTCGCCGACTCACCCCACGGTGTCGCGGAAGTGTTCGCAACTGACGAACTCCCGCAGGGATCGGAGGTGTTCGGTGCCGGGCCCCGGGTAGCCGCCGCCCTGGCCTCATCGGTGGGAGCGTTGGTCGTGATCGTCGGGTCCCTCTGGTCAATGATGCGTCTTGGCCGGATCGGGGGGCCGGCGGCCCGGCGGGGAGCGACCGGCAACGGCCTGATCGTGGCCGGGGCCCTCGTGCTTAGCTGGGGTGGCCTGCTCAACTCGGTCCTCGATGAGATGACCGGCTTTGCTGTGTCACTGCTCGTGGGCATCTCGCTGATCTTCGCCGGGGCACTCACCGCCACAGAATCAAGGTCCCCCGCCGGCTCAAGGCCTGTGACCCCGCCCACCTGATCGGCACGCCGGTCCCGGGTCAGTCGACCAGCAGGACGAACTGGACGACGGCGGCCCCGAGGATGACCAACAAAAGCAGTGCGGTGACGATCGTGGTTCCCAGACGCATCAGGACTCACCTCGCGGTGTGGATTCGGGTCGCACACCGAGACTGACCGCGGTGGTCACACCGCTGGCCGGCCCATCCGCCACCTCGACCACCACCGGGTCGGACGGTCCTAGCCCGAGGTCGGCAGCGGCCGACATGCGGCACATCACCAGCGACACCAAGCCGGTCGAGTCGACCAGCAGTCCGAGACCCCCCGGAGCCACCTCATCAAATGCGCTGACCCGCCGGGCGGGCAGCACCCGGTCAGCGATCCGGACCCGAAATCGGTCGACTGACGGGTCGCCAGCCAATTCGTCGAGATCCTCGGGGCCGGCGTTGAGCTGGACATTGCCGAACCGGTCGATCCACCAAACCTCGGCGTGCAGGCCATCGGTCTCGACCGCGGCGGCCGAGACCACGGCGGGGAGTAGGCCGTTGGGATCAATCGATTCACCCAACTCGTCGAGATCGACCCCGCAGGCCAGATGGGCGGCCACTGGTGCGAACACGTCTCGACCATCGAACGTCGTGCCCTGGGACGGAAGGTGCCAGGCGGGATCGGTCAGCGAGACCGCCCGGTCGGCTCCACCCACCATGGCGACCGCTGGAGCCAGTAGTCCGTTGTCGGGCCCGACGAGGACCGACTGTCCACCACCCACCTCGACGGCTATGCCTCGGCGGGTCGTACCCACACCGGGATCGACCACGGCCAGGACCACGCCGGGGCACAAGTACTGCGCACTGCGAGCCAGAGCTAGGCCACCGGCCCGCACGTCGTGGGGGGCGATTCCGTGGGTGACGTCCACGATCCGCACGTGGGGAGCCACCGAGGCCACCACCGAATGGACTACGCCGACGAACTCGTCGTCGGTGCCGTAGTCCGAGAGGAAGGAAACGGTGTCGAGTCGCTGGCCCATGGTCCCCGCCCGGTCAGGCACCCAGTTCTCGCGACCGGGCGGCCGCCGCGGCGACTACATCGGCCACTAGGTCCCGGAATCCGGCCGCCTCGAAGACGGCCAGGCCGGCAGCCGTGGTGCCCCCCTTGGAGGTGACGTTCTCCCGCAGGATGGCCGGCGGATCGTCAGAGGCCTTGAGCAGTGTGGCCGCCCCCAGCAGGGTCTGTTCGGTGAGGGTGACGGCCACGTCGGCGGGCAGGCCCTCGGCGATGCCGGCGGCCATGAGAGCCTCGGCCAGCAGGAAAACGTAGGCCGGACCCGAGCCCGACAGCCCGGTGACAGCGTCGATCAGGACCTCCTCGACCATCACCACCTCACCGACCGCGCCGAGGATTCCGGCCGCCCAGTCCAGGTCCGCGGGGGTCGCCGCGTTACCCCCGGCCACCGCGGCCGCGCCCTGGCCGACGAGGGACGGGGTATTGGGCATGACCCGTATGACGGGCACCCCACTGCCCAACGCCGCCTCCATGGCAGCCGTGGTGACACCGGCCGCAATGGACAGCACGCGGGGCACGCCCAATGCGGCTAGGCCAGCGCACACATCGGCTACCACATGAGGCTTGACGGCCACCAGGGTGTCGACCCCGGCAACGGCCGAATCACCGACCGAGACGCCGGGCAGAACATCGGCCAGTACAACCCGGCGGTCACCGTCGGGCTCGACGACGTGGAGTTGGTCAGCTGCCGCCCAACCGTCGGCCATCAGGCCACCCAGCAGGGCCTCGCCCATTTTCCCTCCGCCGATCACCTGAAGTCTCATGATTCGGGGTTCACCAGCCAGTCCGTCAGCCACGGAGCGAACCTATCCGTTTCCGTCATACGAGGACCTAGGTCCGCCGGACAACATCGGGCGGCCCGACGGCAGGATCCGGGATGAGGCGACGGCCACGGCAAGGCACCCGACGGTGATACCAGCCACCGTGAGGACGGTCTCAGTGGACCACAACCCAAGAGTCACCCCGACCAACAGTGGCCCGGTGGTCTGACCCACCCGGAGGCCCCCGACCCACAACGCCATCAGCACACCGCGGAGGTGCTCGGGTGCCTGCTCGGCCACGTGGTCCTGAAGGGTGGGGATGGTGAAGCCCTCGGCCAGCCCATACACGGCGGCCGCGGCGACCAGCAACCACAATGAGCCGAGGCCCATGGCCACGAAAGCGGCACCGAAGACCCCGAGGCCGGTGACCACTATGGCGCCCACCGAGAGGCGGGCCCCGAACCAGGTCACGGTGAGTGCGGTGATCGTCGAGGTTACGGCGGGGACGGCGGCCACCAGCCCCCGCTGGGTGGGGCCGAGGCCGAACGCCTCGTCGAGGTGGATGGGGATGAGAGTCAGGAAGACGCCGAACATGATGAAGAAGATGAGGGACCCCAGCGCCATGGTGAGTGCGTTCACCGGGATGGAAACCTCGGCTAACGCCATGCGAAGTTGACGACCCACCGGAACGCGTTGACCCACCCACGGATCCTCGAGGTGGCGGGCCACCAGGGCGCCGACCAGCAACGCCATGGCGTAGTAGCCGAAGTTCCACCGCCAACCGAACAGGTCGGTGGTGGCCCCGCCGAGGAACGGAAAGATGGCCAGAAAAGCGGTGATGACCGCCGAGTTCTGGCCCAGCAACTTGGCCCGGTCGCGCCCCGACCAGTGGTCGCTGATGAGGACGACGACCAGGTTGATGAGCCCGGCCGACCCGAGCCCCTGAGTGATCCGGATGGCCAGGAGCCATTCAAACGACGGGGCGAACCCTCCGAGGCTCCCGACGGTGCCAAACACGAGGAGGCACGGCACGAGGACGCGCTTTCGTCCGTACCGATCGGCCAGGAATCCGATAGCTGGTGCGGCCACGATGCCGGTGACGGTGCCAGCTGCGATGAGCATTCCCGCACGGGAGACTGGTTCGCCGAACGACTCGAGGATCTCCGGTGTAGAGCTCATGAGGACGGAGTTGTTGAGCAACGCCATCGCGGTGACCGAGAAGACAAGCAGCCGGGAGGGCCGCCGGCCAGCCGTTCCGGTGGGCCCATCGGCACCTGCACGCGTTGACGCCGGCGGTCGTGGCATCGGAGAACTCACTTTCCCGATCGAGCCCCGACGTACTGGGCGCCGGCTTCAGCGGGCACGGTATATCCAAAGAAATGGAAAGTTAACAACAGTCACTACCGTTTGTTCCGCTTGGCGGCTCAGGCATCGAATCGGCTGGCGAAGCCGATCCGAAGGGCCGGCCGAAAACACCGCTCCACCGCCATCCACACGGTGCCGAGGATGCGGTCCAGATTGGTGTCGTCGACCGTGGCTGCCGGGATGGCTCCGACCAGGAATACTGCTTCCTCCTCGCCGATGCAGAACGTGGCTCCCACCAGGTTGCGGTTGCGTTTCAGCAGGTGGGCGTGGAAGTCGGCATGGTTCTCCTCGGGCCCGGGCATCAAGTACGTCTCGTGGTGGAGCATCCGCTGGCGCAGTGACAGGCGGATGGTCGAGACGTCCTTCTCCTCGCCCTTGATGCGGACGAACCAGCGGTGCTCGTGGGCGTCGACATCCAGATCACGCTCGACGCCGGCCAGCACCGGATTCTCGGCTAGGGCACGGGCCAGCCACCGGTCGATCACGAACTCCACGGCGGCGAGGTCGTCGGGCCCCAGCGGCTGATCAGACATGTTCAGGGCCGAGTTCAGATATCGGAAGCGCCGACCGGTCAGGCGCAGTCCACGAGCGAACGGGACGAGACGTCGTCACAGATGCGTCGCAGACGGGCCGCGGTGGCCGACCAGGTGTAGGACCACGATCGTTCGGCGGCTGCGGAGGCCATCGAGGCTGCCAACGCCGGATCATTCAGGATCGACGCCACCCATGCCGCGTAATCAGCTGGATCGCGACCCTCGACCAGGTAGCCGGTCCGGCCGTGGTCAACCAACGTTCGCAGCCCACCCACGTCAGCGGCGACTACGGGCACTCCGCAGGCCGCCGCCTCCAACGCCACCAGGCCGAACGACTCGGACCGGCTGGGCATGACGACTACGTCAGCAGCCCGGTACCAGTAGGCGAGGCAGTGGTGGGGCTGCGGCGGGACGAACTGGACCCGGCCGACCAGACCGTGCATGTCGGCCAGTTCGTGCAGGCGCCGCTCCTCAGCCTCACCCTTGGCACCACTGGCACCGCCCACCACCACGAGGCGAGCATCTGAGCGGCCGAGCATGTCCAGAGCGCCGACGGCGACGTCAACACCCTTGAGTGGTTGGATACGGCCCGCGAACAGCATCACCGGACCATCACCGAGACCGGTGGCTCGACGGGCCACCGACTGGGACCCGGGCGTGAAGAAGGCGTGATCGACACCGGGGGGGACGACCTCGATGCGGGTCGGATCCGCTCCGTACAGGTCGACCAGTTGGCGACGTTCCTCGGGGCTGTTGGCCAACATCAGATCGGAACAGCCGACCACCGCCATCTCGGCCTCGATCCGGCGTCGGGGTTCCGGGTCACCGGTCTCAGCCTTCACCTGGGCCAGCGTGTGGAAGATGGTCAGGAGGGGCAGGCCCAACTCGTGCTTGAGTCGATGGCCCGACACCCCACTCAACCAGTAGTTGGCCAGCACACCGTCGTGCCCCGGGTGAGATGTCAGGTAGGACGCCACCCCATCGGTGAACTCGTCGACGACGCCCGGAAGGTCCTCTTTGGGGAGGTCGTGTGGACCGGCATCGATGTGAACGACCCGGAAGCCCGGCTCGACGTCAACCACCGTTGGGGTGTGGTCGTCGGTTCGGCGGGTAAACACCGTGGACCCACCGCCGGCCTGGGACAGCGCGGAGGCCAGCTCGCGGACATAGACGTTCATGCCGCCACCGTCACCCGATCCGGGCTGGACGAGCGGCGAGGTGTGCATGGAGAGGACGGCCAAGCGACGCATGATTCAGCCCCCCGAAACGGGTGGCAGTAGGGCCACCTCGTCGTCGTCGTCCACCGGATCGGTAGCCATAGCGGCCTCGCCGTTCAACCACACCCGGCAGGTGGTGGCCACACCGGCGAACGCCTCACCGAACTTCTCGTCGGCCGCGGCGAGGACCTCGCCCACGGTGGATCCGGGGACGTGGACCTTCCCGGTGTCGGCAGCGACCCGGACCGAGGCAAAGAGGCGCAACACGGCCATCCGTCAAGTGTATGGATGACCTCCCCGGCCTCCCCATTCGGAGGACGGGGAGGCCGGTACGGTCGGTGGCCATGCCCGCTGACCGGACGCCCGTCACCAGGCTGCTGGTGGTTCGCCACGGGCAGTCGGAATGGAACGCGGCGGGTCAATGGCAGGGCCGTGCCGACCCGCCACTGACCATGGAGGGCCAGCGCCAGGCAGCAGCCGCCGCCCGTGCGCTGGGGGCCTTCGATGCCGTGGTGTCCTCACCGTTGCTGCGGGCCGCTGAGACGGCGACCATCATTTCCGAGCACCTGGGCATAGGCCCGGTACTGGTCGAAACCGACCTCATGGAACGCGACGCCGGCGAGTGGCAGGGCCTGACCCGCGGGCAGATAGAGACGGACTGGCCCAGCTACCTCGAACAGGGAAAACGGCCACCGGGCTACGAACCCGACCAGGTAATGCTGGACCGGGTCATGGCCGCGCTGGATCGGGTGGTACAACAAGCCAGTGGCGGCGAGGTGCTAGTGGTGGCCCACGGCGGGGTCGTCTACTCGCTCGAAGAGGCCTGCGGGGAGCCCTGGCGGCGCATCCCGAACCTCGGTGCCCGATGGTTCGAGATTGCGGACGGACGCCTGAGCGTAGGACCACGAGTGGAACTCATCCCTGACGGAACCCTGCCCGACGTGCTCTGACCCGGCACCGGTACCAGCGCCGGTACCGGTGGAGGCGCTAGCCCTACTCGGATTCGTCGGTGTTTTCGGCGTGGCCTTCTTCAAGCTGGCCATCGGACAGCCTGGCCATCATGGCCTCGGCGCCCTCAAGGTCGCCGAAGTCGACCCGATCCATGACCGCCTCGATGGTGGCCAGATCGGACTCCAACACCTCAAGTTCGGCGTCATCAGTTTCGGGTGCCGGGCCGGCCGGAGGCACAACAGGAGCTATGTCGGGGTCGGTCACGCGGGTGAGAGTACCGTCGACCGGTGCCTGCCTCGCTGATCCTCCTCCCACCTTCCGAGGGCAAGGCCGCTGGTGGTGAGGGGCCCTCGTGGGACTCCGTCGACCAGTCGTTCTCCGATCTTGCCGGCCCCCGCCGTGAGGTGATCGCCGCCCTCGACAAGGCAATGCGCGGATCAGCCGAGGCTCGCTCAAAGCTTCTGGGGGTGAAGGCCGCGCGGGCCGACGAGGCCACCGCGGCCAATTTGGCGGTGGCTTCGTCGCCAACTATGGCAGCCATCGACCGCTACACCGGCGTGCTCTACGACGCGCTGGAGTATCCGTCGCTCCCAGCCAAGGTACGCCGGGGCGTGGACCGCCAAGTAGTGATCTTCAGTGGGCTCTGGGGGGTGGTACGTCCCACAGACCCGATTCCCAACTACAAGTTGAAGATGGGTGCATCGCTCCCCGGCCTCGGGAAGCCGGCCCGATTCTGGAAGCCGCTGATCAGCGACGCGATGGCCGATGCGATGGCCGCATCGCGAACGGACACGGTCTGGGACCTGCTGCCCAACGAGCACGCCGCGGCCTGGGATCCATCAGTCGCCGGTCGGCGTATTCGGGTGCGCTTCCTGGACGACGTGATGAAGAACGGTAAGCGGACACTGGTGACGGTGTCGCACTGGAACAAGTTGCTGAAAGGAGCTCTGGTGTGCCACGTGGTCGAGCACGGGTTGGATGACCCAGCCGGCCTGATCGACTTCGACCACCCCGAGGGCTACCGCTACGACCCGTCACTCACCACGACCACCGGTACCACCACCGACGTCGCCCTCGTCACCAAACGCTGACTGTCAGACGCTGGCTGTCAGACACTGAAAGTCAGCGGCCGAGGACGGTGGCGAGGTGGTCGTTGGTGAAGCGGCGTGTGGGGTCGAGGCGGTCCCGGGCCTCCTGGAATCGATCCCACTGCGGGTAGCGGCGAACCAACGTGGCTGCCGTCTGGAAGTGAAGCTTTCCCCAGTGGGGGCGCCCGGCATAGTCGTCCATGATCGCCTCGACGCCCCGGAAGTACTGCTCGAACGGCGTCCCCCGGAACACGTGCACGGCAATGAAACAGGTGTCGCGCCCCTCGGCCGTCGACAGCGGCACATCGTCGCCGCCCAGGATGCGGAACTCGATCGGGAAGCTGATCGGCCGATCCAGCGTGTCAATCAGCGACCGCACCCGGCTGAACGCCTCGAGGCCGTGCTCGCGGGGCACCGCGTACTCCATTTCCAGGAACCGGACCCGCCGCTCGCTGGCGAACACCTCGTACGAGGTGGTCAGGTACTCGGCTCGCCCAACCTCGTCGAACACCAGGTTGTTGAGCCGTGGGATTGACGACGGGCGGAGCCGCCCCATGTGATTCAACGCTCCGAAGGCCACGTTCTCCAGCAACTCCTTGTTCTTGAAGCGCTTCCATCGGCGCCGAGCCGCATGGCCGATATTGCGGGCTGGTCGCGGCGCCTCAATGGTGCGTGTGTTGCGTTTCACCTGGGCCATCCCGGTGTGTGGCATCCAGAAGAACTCAGCGTGGTCGGTCTCCTCGGCCCAGCTGTCGAAGGCAGCCACCACGTCATCGACAGCCATGATCTCGTCGATGGCGTGCAGGTTGAAGGCCGGGACGCACTGCAGGGTGACTTCAGTGACCACCCCGAGCGCTCCGAGGCCTACCCGTGCCACATCACGCAGGTCGGGGTCGTGGTCATCATCAAGTACCACGACCGTGCCGTCGCCAGTGACCAGTCGTAGGCCGACCACCCCGGCGGCGATCGACTGGAATCCCAGCCCGGTTCCGTGAGTCGAGGTGGAGATGGCTCCGGCCACCGACTGGTAGGCGATGTCGCCCAGGTTGGGCATGGCCAGGCCACGGGCATCCAACTCCGGGTTGAGATCGCACAGGCGCATCCCGGCCCGCACGGTCACCCGTCCGGTGTCGTCGTCGACGGCCGCCACCCCGGTCAATTCGTCGAGGCTGACCAGCACGTCGTCGGTGCGGGCCACCGCAGTGAACGAATGGCCGGCCCCCACCACCCGGACCCGCAGGTCGTCGGCGACGGCCCGCCGCACCAGGTCGACCACCTCGGCCTCGGTGGTGGGCCGCTCGATCCGGGCTGGGTAGCTGCGCTGGTTGCCGGCCCAGTTGCGCCAAGAACCGTCGGGCCGAATACCCCCGCCAGCCTTCGAAGTGTTCACCGGCTCACCAGTCCCGCAGGTCGACCGGCCACGACTCCAGCACCTCGGCGTCACCGCCCGCCGTGACGTCATGCACCAGGTGAAGCGTGGCGTGCTTGGCGATGGTTGGATCGATGTGAGCTGGTCGTAGCCCCACCCGATCGCCAACGGTCCACGATCCACCAGCCACCGTGGTGTGTTCGTCGGAGCAGAACAGGACCTCAGCAGCGCCACCCTGGTCATCGACTAGTTGGGGTCCACCGCTGTCCATGGCTAGCGCCTTGAGGCCACCGTCGAGTGCCACATGCCGACCGGGTCGCACCGAGACAGCTGTGGTGAGCACGACCAGGCCCTCGGCAAATGGAAGGCCAAGCTGGGCGTAGTCGCCGTCCATCAGGACGAACGAACCGGCCTGCAACTCGGTCACCACCTCGTTGCAGTCCCACGTGCCGGTGCCCCCACCGGACACCACGTCGCCGCCCACCTCGGCATGGGCGGCGGTCAGAACGTCCATAGCCCGGGCCGTCCGGGACCGGCGCTCGTCAGCGTTGACCACGTGCTGGAGATGACCTTCGTAGCCCATGACGCCACGCACGGTCAGGCCGGCGTTCCGGGCCTCGTCGGCCAGTCGACCGGCATCGGCCGGGTCGCAACCGCATCGGGGCATCCCCACGTCGACGTCAACCAGTACTTCACGGATTCCCGCGGTGGCCGCCACATCGATCGTCTCGGACGAATCCACGGCCACCGTCACCCGGGTTCCAGCGACGACCAACGCACCGAGACGACCCGCGAGCTGGGGATCGACGATCTCGTTGGCCAACAGCAGGTCCTCGCCCAGGTCAGCGTCGGCCATGCCTTCCATCTCGCGGACCGTGGCGCAGCAGAAGCTCACATGGTCGGCGGCGGCTAGTCGGGCGGCCAACGCCGTGCACTTGAACGCCTTGACGTGGGGGCGCAGTGCGAGCCCCGGTCGAGCCACCGACATGGTGGCCGTGTTTGCCTCCAGCACGCCAGCGTCGGCCAGCAACGCCGGAGTCGTCAGGTCACCGGCACGCGTCATCGCAGCACCACCTCAGCTGCGGCGGGTCTCGGACCACGACAACCCGCGCTCCAGGTCGATTTCCCGGGGCAGTCCGAGCACACGCTCGGCGATGATGTTGCGCTGCACGGCGAACGTTCCCCCTCCCAAGGTGAGCGCCGGGGCGAATACGTACCCGTAGTGCCAGATCGACGACACGTCCGGAAACTGTCGGGTATCCAAGCGATTCTCTGTCGTTCCCCCGGCCTTCGCCGCGTCGAGGCGGCCCGGCGGCCCGGATCCCACCAGCATTCCCGCTGTGCCGGCCATCTCTTTGGCCAGCTCCATGACGTGCTGCCCGTGCTCATCAGCCATGGCTTTCTGGATGGACGCCTCGGCGCCCGGTTCCTTCCCGGCGATCTGGGCCGTCAACGTCCGCAGGCGGTTAAGGCGCAGCACCTCGGCTTCACACCACAGCCCGGCCAGACGCTGCCGCTCCACCGGGTCGGCCACCCCGCCGTTCCCGCGGACCAGGTTGAGTAGGTCATCGGCCGACGGGCCCTCGCCCCACAGCGAACCGGCTGACGACAACGACACCCGCTCGTTGGCCAGGGTCACCCGGGCCAGACGCCAGCCGTCGCCCTCAGCCCCAACCAGATTCTCGGCCGGGATACGCACGTCATCGAAGAACACTTGGTTGAACGAATGGGCCGTGGTGGCGTCGATGATCGGCGTCATGGTCAGGCCGGGTAGATCGGTTGGACAGACGAAGTATGAGATCCCCTTGTGCTTGGGCTGACCAGGATCAGTCCGAGCGATCAGGATCCCGAAGGCCGCCTTGTGGCCACCGCTCGTCCAGATCTTCGACCCGTTGACCACGTACTCGTCGCCGTCGCGTACCGCCCGTGTTCCGATGTTGGCCAGATCCGACCCAGCATCGGGCTCAGAGAACATCTGGCACCAGAACTCCTCCCCGGTAAAAATCGGGTCCAGGTACCGCTCCTTCTGCTCGTCGGTCCCGGCCATGGAAATGGTGGGAGCCGCCCAACCGATTCCGATCGGATTGACCGGGCGCCGCACCCCGGCCCGTCGGAGCTCGTCATCGATGAGGATCTGGTGCATTGGTTCAGCGCCGATCCCGTGGGGAGCCGGCCAGTGGGGTACCACGTAGCCGGCATCGTGAAGCTGTCGGGCCGTTGGCTCGGGATGGGCGGCCAGCCACTCCCGGACGGCCAGTCGGCGGGGGTCGTCGTCCGGAGGAAAATCGAAGTCCATCTCGACGATTCTGACCCCCTGACGGAGTCAGCCCAGCATGCGGGCCACGATGCGCCGCTGGATCCCGAAAGGCACTACGCCCCGGGCCGCCCATCTCAGCCAGGCCCCACGCCCCACCGGGCGCCGGGTCCACGGTCGGCCGCCGACCAGACCTCCAGAGAAGCAGCTGGCCACCGCCCGGGCCACCACCATCGGGTCGCCCCCAAGCTCTGCAGCCCTGCGATCCGCATTGGCCATTGCTTCGGTCAGCGCGGCGTATGGGCCGCCCGGGTAGCCGTGCCATGAATCGTCCCGCCAGATCCCGGTGGGGAAAGCCCCCGGTTCGACGAGGGCCACATCGATGCCGTGAGGACCGACCTCCAAGGCCAACGACTCGGCGAACCCCTCGACCCCCCACTTGGAGGCCGCATAGGCCGACCATGTCGGTAGCCCGCCGAAGCCACTGGAGCTAGACATGCACACGATGCGACCACCGTGCGGACGCATGCGGGGCAGGGCGGCATGGGTCACGGCCAGGGTGCCCACAAGGTTCGTCTCGATGACCCGGCCAGCCTCGGCTGGGGGCAGTTCCTCGAAGGGCCCGACCGACACCACGCCGGCGTTGTTGACGAGACCTACGATCCGGCCCACGTCGCCGGCCAACTCGACCCACCGGTCTGCCCGGGCGAACGCCTCGTCGATCGACGCCGGGTCGGTGACGTCCATGCGGAGTACCTCGACGCGGTCGGCCACGCCGGCTTCGGCCAGCGCTGCGTCCAACGGGCCGCGCCGGGCCAGGTCACGCATGGTGGCCGCCACCCGGCGACCCCTCCGAGCCAGTTCCACGGTGATGTCCAGGCCGAAACCCGACGAGCAGCCGGTGACGATGATGACGCCGTCGGGGTTTCGGGGCGACGCCATCGACGGTGCCTGGTGGGTGAGACGGCTGATGATCCTCCGCTGAACACCCGCCGGAACAATTCCCCGGGCCGCGAACCGTGCCCGGGCCGTCAGACCGATCGGATGGCGTAGGCCCCTTCGTCCCTCGGTGACGGCCACCATGGTCGCCGACACCGACGCCGGGTCCAGCGCTCGGGCCCACGCCCGATCGTCGCCGACCTCCATGCTCTCCACGAGCGGGGCGTACGGCCCGTCCGGGTCACCGTAAACGGCGCCCAAGTCCCACAGGCCGGTACGTACCGATGCCGGCTCGACAATGGCCACCCCCACCCCCAACGGATGGAGTTCATGGGCCAGCGACTCGGCCCAACCCTCGACGGCCCACTTGGATCCGCAGTAGGCGGCCAGCCCCGGCAAGGCCGACAACCCCCCTACCGACGATACGACCACGACCCGGGAACCCTCAGTGGCCCTCAGCGCAGGTAGCGCGGCCCGGGTCACGTGCATGGCCCCACCGAGGTTCACCTCGAACAGCCGTCGGATCTGAGCGAAAGGCGTCTCCTCGAAGACACCGGCCACCCGGATCCCAGCATTGGCCACCACGGCGTCCAACGTCCCGCCGGTGGTGGCCAGAACGGCGGCCACCGCTGCCTCCACGGCTGCCCGGTCGGTCACATCCACACGGATCGGTTCGACCGAACCACCGAAGCCGGCCAAGTCCGACGGTAGAAGTGTCGACTCTCCGGCCCGCAGGTCGAATCCGAACACTCGCCAGCCCCATCGGGCGAGGTCCTGTGCGGTGGCCTCGCCGATCCCGCCGGCCGCTCCGGTGACGATTGCCGTGCGCATGTGTCGAGGTTAGGAGGTGGGCCGCTCCACGGTGATCCGGTCTCCCGTTCGGATGGTGCCCGGCACCACCACCCGGGCGTTGATGCCCCGCAGGTTCATGGCTCGACCCGACTCCGAGTTGACAAACCGGTGGGCGTCCAGTCCGAAGCGCTGGGTGAACTTGGAGCACCCTGTATGGGGCTGATCGGTGACCTCAATCACTGCCTCACTGATTCGCAGACGTGACCACACAGGTAGGTCGTCGGGGGCCAACGACAAATCGACCACCAACTGGTCGCCGGCTAGAGGGCGGCGGGTGGGGTCAGGGCAGACAAGTGCCAATAGCCGGCTGTTGATGAGGGTGAGCTGCATATCAGGATGAGGAGCACCCATACTGGTCGGCTTCTGGTTCCAGTTGTCGCCTACCAGACCATCGGTAATATCCAACTCGCCCTCGACCAAGACCTCGCGTACGTCCACACCAGGACGCCGCACGATCAACTCCAGGGTGCCGTCGTCCACCGGCGCGGCCAGCACGTCAGCGAGTCCGGCGTTCAACTCGTCGGTAGTCAGATGTTCAATGGTGCTCATGTAACCCGGTACCTCCCGGTCTGGATGTCGTCCTCGGCATACCTGTGCCCATCCTCGCTGCCACAACTCACACCCGCTTCACCTCCCAGGTCACGGCCGACACGAACGACCGCATCCTCTCCGCCACAAGACCCCGGTTAGGCGGGCACGAGGAACAACCGGAGACCGACGCCACCTACCCTGCCGGATCAAGATCCGTCGAACCGACTGGACCAGACTACGTCCATGCCAAGGGAAGGGTTACCGGCGGGGCGAGAACGAACCCAGTGGGGGGTGGTGGCCTTCCTCGCCTTCATCGGGATGTCGGCGGCCTTCGGGATCGACGCCTCGCTACCCGCCTTCGACGAGATGCGACCCGACGTGGGCTTGCCGCCGGGATCGAATCGGATCACCCTGGCCATCACCGTCTACTTCCTGGGAACGGCCGGCGGACAGATCGTCTACGGACCTATCTCTGACCGGTTCGGGCGGATGGCCACGCTTCGAGTCGGCATGGCCATCTATGCCGTCGGAGCGGCCGGTTCGATGCTGGCCACCGACTTCGATTTCCTGCTGGGGAGTCGACTGGTCTGGGGACTCGGAGCATCCGCGGCTTCGCTAATGAATCTGGCCATCCTCCGAGACCTCTACTCGGGAACCCGGATGGCCCGGATGATGTCGTTGGTGACGGCCGTATTCCTGGTCGGACCGGTGGTGACCCCGCTAGTCGCCGAGGGAATTCTCCGCGCGGCGTCGTGGCGCTGGATCTACGCGTGTGGCCTGGTGCTCGCCGTCACCATTGTGGTGTGGAGCTTCCGGTTCGGCGAGACGCTGCACCCCGACAACCGGCGTCCACTCCGAGTCGGACCGACAGTGGATGCCTTCCGGCAGGTCGTGGCCTGTCGTCGAACGGTCCTGTACGCGGCGACGCTGCTGTTCGTCGACGGGGCCTTCTTCATTTTCCTCGGGAGCACCCAGCAGGTGTTCGACATCATCTACGGCAGGGCCGACCAATTCGCCTTCCTGTTCGCGGCCTCGGCCATCCCCTTCGCCATCGGGTTCCTCCTCGTGAGCCCGACCATCGGCAGGTGGGGGGCCCACCGGGTCGGACTGGCGGTTCTCTCCGCAGCGCTGGCCATGGCCGTCGCCCTGCTCGGGCTCACTCTGGCAGCCGACGGCGTGCCCGAGTTCTGGACGTGGTTCTCGTTCATGGTGGTCGGCAACACACTGCTCGCCCTCGTCACACCGGTCGCCATGTCCATGGCATTGGAACCAATGGGCGACCTAGCTGGGACCGCCGCGGGAATCCTCGGCCTAGGGGGCATCACGGCGGCCTCCTTGCTGGCTGCCTTCGTTGGCATGCACATCCATGACTCGACCACCCCGTGGACCGTGGGCTACGTGGTCTACGGCGCCATCGGCCTCGTGCTGTTGGTGGCCGCCGGACGGACCCCAGAGCCGGCGGCACATCAGCCAGCGGTAGCGGCATAGGTTGCGCGCCTTGAACCTCCTGAAAATCCCCGTTCCGAGGGCCAACCTTTGGCGCGGCGCCAACCTCGGAGGTACCGATGCGATCGCCATCGAGCTACCCAACAGCGACCTTGCCGACCTCGAGGCGGCAGCCATTGACCTCGCTGCCCAGGGGATAGACCCCGTTGATGCCCACCCTGACGACCTGCCGCTCGGAACACTTGAACCGTTGGTAGCCGAACTGCGCCACGAGGTCCTCCACGGACGGGGCCTTGCCCTGTTACGGGGATTCCCGGTGGAGCGTCGATCGGTGGACGAGTTGGGCCTGATGTTCTGGGGCATCGGGTTGCGCCTCGGGAGGGCCGTCTCCCAGAGCGTCATGGGCGAACGCCTGGGTCATGTCGTGAACGTGACCGACGTGGATCCACATGCCCGTGCCTACCGAAACCGCTCCGAGCTGGCCCCCCACAGCGACCCGGGAGACATGCTGTCCTTGCTCTGCATCCGCCCGGCACTGGACGGCGGAGTAAGTCGGTTCGTGAGCTCGCTGGCCGTGTTCGACGAGATCCGACGCTCCCGGCCCGACCTGTTGGATCGGCTGGCCCGGGGTTACCGCTATCACCGCTTCGGCGAACAGGGCCCGGACGACGCGCCCATTACCCCGCACCGCGTGCCGGTGTTCAGCGCGTGCGACGGGCTGGTGAGTGGCCGGTACGTGCCCGAATACGTGCAGATCGCCGCTGACGAGGACCCGTCGATCCAGTTGGACGATGTCGACCACGAAGCCCTCGACCTGCTGCACACCACTACCAACCAGGCCGACCTGGTACTGGATTTCACCATGGCGGCCGGTGAGGCCGTGGTGGCCAACAACTACACGGTCTTCCATGCCCGCACGGCGTTTACCGATTCGCCGGAGTACCGCCGCCACCTGCTGCGACTGTGGCTGGCCGCTGAACCACCCCGCCCGGTGGCGCCCGAGACCGAGCAGTACCCCGACGGGCCGGGTATCTCGCCGCAGCCGGGACAGACCCCGTCGTTCGCCAGCCGGTACGACGAGCCCAACCAGCCAGGCCGACAGTGACCGACCTAACCGACACCGTTCGGGTGCCGTTCGCCGTTAAGGCGTTGATCTTCACGTTCTTCCTCAGCGCCTTCGCAACGGTCGGCCAGATCACCATCATCGGCAAGCAGGTCTATGACCTGACGGGCAGTGAACTCCACCTCGGCCTGCTGGGCTTGGCCGAGTTCCTGCCGGTGGCTGTACTGGCACCGTTCGCCGGTGCGGCAGCTGACCGGTTCGATCGTCGGATCGTGTTCGGCGTCGCCATCGCTGGCGAAGTAGTGGCGTCGCTGCTGCTGTTCCTCTACGCACGAACCGATCCGACCTCCGTCACGCCGATCTTCGCCATCGTCCTGTTCTTCGGACTTTGTCGGACCTTCGCCTCACCGACCGGCCGGGCGCTGGCCATTGACCTGAGTCCACCGGAGGTGGTGGCCCGCGTGGTGGCCCTCAAGACCGTCGGCTATCAGGGAGGTCTGATCGTCGGACCGATCGCCTTCGGCTTCGCCTTTGTTGCTGACGAATCACTCCCCTACCTGTTGTCGACCATCGCCTTGATCGCCGTCGTCGGCATCGTCGTCTTCGTCCCGTCGTCGGGGGTACGACGTCTGGCCAGCACCGGGTCCCGGCAGGCCATCCACGACGCCTTCGAGGGCCTGCGGTTCATCCGGCGCAGCCCCATCTTGCTGGGGGCAATGGGTCTGGACCTGTTCGCCGTGCTGTTCGGTGGGGCGGTCGCACTACTCCCAGCGATCGCCGAAGAGCGCCTCGGGGTGGGTGCCGTGGGACTGGGTTGGCTGCGAGCCGGCGTGGGCATCGGGGCCGGCGTGGTGGCCGTGACTCTCTCGGTACGACCGCTACAACACCGGCTTGGTCGAATTCTGCTGTTCGTAGTTGCCCTGTTCGGCCTGGGCACCATTGGGCTGGGCCTGACCCGCAGCTTCGCCCTGGCATTCACCGCCATCGTGCTGCTATCGGCGGCCGACGCTGTGTCGATGTTTATCCGGCTGACGTTGGTGCCCCTCGCCACCCCGGAGGACATGCGGGGCCGTGTGCTGGCCGTCGAGAACGTGTTCATCGGGGCGTCAAACGAACTGGGTGCCGCCGAGTCGGGGTTGACCGCAGCGTTCATGGGCCTGGTCGGCGCCGTGATCTTCGGTGGTGCGGCCACCCTGGTCGTGGTGGCCCTGTGGTGGCGCCTGTTCCCGGCGTTGCGCGACATGGACACCTTCGACGAGATTCGACCCGACCCGATACCTGTACCCCAGTCACCTGAACAGAAAGCGAGCCCATCCCCGTGATCGAAACCGCCATCGAACGTTGGCACGCCGTCCTGCGCGGCGAGGCCGACCTGGATGATCTGCTGCATGAGAACTGCGTGTTCTGGTCGCCCGTCCTGTTCCGTGCACAGCAAGGCCGAGAGCTGACCAAGATGTACCTCCAGGCTGCAGCCCAAGTCTTCCCCGGCGACTCCCCCGCCGAGAAACCCGACCAGGAGCCCGGTGGCGACCCGACTGGTGGCGACTCCGCCTTCCGGTATACCCGCCGAGTCCTTGACGGGCATCTCGCCGTCTTGGAGTTCGAGACGAATATGGGTGGTATCGCCGTGAACGGCGTGGACATCATCACCTGTGACGACAACGGGATGATCACCGAGTTCAAGGTGATGCTCCGGCCCATAAAGGCCGTCGAGGCGGTCCGGGACCGTATGGCCGCCATGCTCGAAACCCTCGGCGGAGGCTGAACCGCCCGCGGTCGGTTACGACCGAGAGTCGCCCGTAACGTCCAACGGCCCTCGACGAAAACCCGCCCGGTCAGCCAATCTGGTCAACCAGCCCGTCCAGCCAGTCGCCGACGATCTGGTTGAAGGCATCTGGACGTTCCTGATTTGGGAGATGACCGGTTTCGGGCACCTCGGCGTAGACCGCCCCGGGAATCCCTTCAACGAGACGGCGCGAGTCCGAAGGCGGACAGACCCGATCGTGCTCGCCCACCACCACGAGCGTCGGGGCGTCAACCCGGCCCAGGTCGGGCATGTGGTCGGTCTCCGCCAGAGAGGCTGCCGCGTGCCCGTAGCCGGGCATCCGACAGGCCGTGGCCATGATGGACACCACCCGGGCCACCACTTCGGCTGAAGTGGTGTCAGCCACCAGGAGGGGGGCCCGATCGCGCACGAACCCTTCAGGGTCGGCCGCGTACTGCTGAGCCCGGTCCCGCATCATCTCAGCCGTTTCCGGCGAGTGGCCCGACCCACGGCTGGTATCGGCCAGCACGAGGGCCCGCAGCCGTTCAGGATGGCGCAGTGCGAACCGGGTGGCGATCACCCCGCCCCACGAGACGCCGAGCACCACCGCCTGGTCGATCTCAGCGTCGTCCAGCAACCTGGCCACCACGTCAGCGAACCCGTCAATGCCGGGCGCCTCGGCAGAGTCGGCGGATTCGCCATACCCGGGGGCATCAGGAGCCAGCATCCGCCACCGGTCGGACAAAGCAGGCATCTGATCGGCGAATGCATCACCCGACGAGCCGATGCCGTGGAGCAGAACCAGGGTGGGAGCCGACAGGTCACCAGCCTCCACGACCGCCAATGGGCCTCGTCGGGTTCTCGTCATCTTGGGCATGGCACCTGCCTAATCGTCGGCTGTCCGATCAGCGATCGTCTCGTCATCGATCGGCTGACTGGGACATAATGCCCCGTATGAGCTCCCCAAAACTGAAGGTCGGCGTCCAACTCCACCCTCAGGCCACCACGGTCGATGCTCTGCGCGACGCCTGGCGGCGAGCCGACGCCATGGGCGCCGACTCGATCTGGATCTGGGACCACTTCTACCCCCTGTACGGGGACCCGGATGCCGAGCACTTCGAGGGCTGGACCCTGCTCTCGGCCATGGCCGCCGATACGTCCCACGCCATGCTCGGCACCATGGTGACCGGGAACTCGTATCGGAACCCCGAGCTGCTGGCCGATATGGCTCGCACGCTTGACCATCTGACGGATGGCCGCATGTACCTGGCGGTGGGTGCCGGGTGGTTCGAGCGGGACTACGACGAGTACGGCTACGAGTTCGGCACGGTGGGCAGCCGCCTCCGCCAGCTGGAAGCTGACCTGCCCCGGATGCGCAGCCGGCTCGGGAAGTTGAACCCCCCACCCGTGGGTTCGATGCCGTTGCTCATCGGGGGTTCGGGCCGCAAGGTCACCCTGCGGCTGGTAGCCGAATACGCGGATGCCTGGAACTGCTTCGGCCCACCGGACAACGTGGCCGAACTGTCGGCAATCCTGGACGACTGGTGCGCCAAGGTTGGTCGGAACCCGGCCGAGATCGAGCACACGGTGGCCATCTCATGGGACGACGTCCACGACGTAGGCCGGTACATGGACGTAGGAGTCGACCACGTGGTGGTCATGATTGGCCAGCAGCGCGGTGCGGTCGGAGACCTCGACAAGGCCGGCGACGCGCAGCAGGTACGCACCGGCGACCCGTTCGACCTCAGCCCGTTGGAGTCGCTGATAGCCCAGCGGGACGCCTTGGGTTGATCTGGTTGTTCACCTACGATCGTGGGACAACACCCGATGTCAGGAGCGGCCCATGACCGATGCGACCACCACTTTTTCCTGCACCAAGTGCGGGGGCACCAACTATGAAAAGGGCGAGATCCGCACCACCGGATCGGGCATAAGCCGGTTCCTGAACCTCCAGAACCAGAAGTTCGGCTTCATGGCCTGCGAAGCCTGCGGCTACGCCGAGTTCTACCGGATGGACGGCAAGGGAGGCTTCGGCACGGTGTTCGACATCCTCACCAACTGACCGGGTCCCAACACCGGTAGTCGTGGTCGTTGGTCGTGTCGGTAAGAATCAAAACGACCATGCCAATCTAGATAGCCATGGCACTCAGTGGGCCTGATTAACTACCGTCAGGTCATGACCCAGCAAACCACTGATCCTGGAGTCCTGAGCTCCGACGCCGAGTCGTTCCAACGTTTCCACACCGAGGTACTACCTGGTCGGATTGCCGCTGGGACCGGTGCTCTGGCCCATGACTACCTGTCTGGCAAGGGGACCTTGGCCGTCCGCACACCAGCTGGTTCTTGGTCCTACGTCCCGGTCGATGGATCCGTCCGGTTGGTCAAGGGCGAGGACAACGCTGACGTGGTGGTGTCAATCGGCCTTGAGGCTTGGCTGGGCCTGGCCTCTGATCTCGACACTGCTCCAGGCCTGCTCTACACAGACCGAGCCACGGTGCCAGTCGGCGATCCCCTCCGGTTCATGGGTTGGGAACCGGGCCTCCGTGCCCTGTTCCATGGTCTCCCGATCTTCGATCCCGAAGCCTCCGACCTGCGCAACGCCGATGGTTCAGTACTCGACCCGACCCGGACCTTTCCATTTGCCCAACTGAAGGCCACCGCTGCTGACGCTGCGAACTTTCTTCGAACAGCCGGTTATCTGTGTGTCTCTGACGTCTTCAGCACCGACGAGGTTGACGTCATGCTGGACGACGCGGAGATCCTCGCCAACGAAGCTCAACCAGGTGACATGACCTCCTGGTGGGGTCGAGATGGAAACGGAACCGAGGTCTTGACTCGCGTTCTACGAGCAGCCAGCCGACCCAGCCTGAACGCTCTTATCGACGACCAGCGGGTACGACAAATAGTCGGGATCGCCGACGAGGACCTGGTCCCCAGCGTGGAGAATGACCCGGAATCAGTCGACAGGGTGACCGTGTTGTGGAAGCGACCAGGCATGACCGATGGTCTCGGGGATCTGCCTTGGCACCGGGACTGCGGTATGGGTGGACACGCCAACCGCTGCCCTTCGACGGTCTTGACCATCTGTCTCACTGATGGTTCTGCCGAAGCCGGAGAACTCCGGTTCCTACCCGGGTCACACCGTGGAGCCTTTCCGTTCGTTGATGGCAAGGCGATCGAGGCCCCGGACGGCGTCGGTCTCCCAATCGGCCCCGGTGACGTGACCCTCCACTACTCAGACCTGATGCACGCCTCGCTGCCGCCCACGTCCACTACTGGTCCGCACCGGATCTCAGTGCTCATGGGATTTGCCCCGACCGGTCCCAGTCACCACCTCGGTGGCCGCCACTACAACGACGCGCTGTTGACCAACCAAGACGGACAAGTCGAACACCTCGGTCAACGCCTCTTGGCGGAGCGGGCAGTATCACGCCAAAGCAAAGACGGTTGAGAAAGAAGACCGTTGGGAAACTCTGAGGAAACGTCGTGTTCGATCTAACTGGGCGCATTGCACTCGTGACAGGTGGAGGCCAGAACATCGGCGCCGGGATCGCCCAGATGTTGGCTACCGCAGGGGCCCTCGTACTCGTCAACGACCTACGGGCCGACCGGGCCGAGAAGATCGTCGCCGACATCGTCGAAAGCGGTGGCCAGGCCACCGCAGCGCCGTTTGACGTAACCGACCGGGATGCCGTGCTGGCCGCAGTTGCCGACCTCGGACCGGTTGACGTGCTTGTCAACAACGCCGGCAACGGTGGTGCCGAGGCCATGCTCCCGAAGAAGTTCACCGACACCGATCCCGACGACTGGCGGGGACCGATGGAGGTCAACCTGGATGGCGTACTGCACTGCTGCCACGCTGTACTACCCGGCATGGTCGACGGGGGACACGGTCGGATCATCACCATCTCGTCGGCTGCCGGAACCCACGGGGTGGGCATCGGCTTCGCGACCTACTCGGTAGGCAAAGGCGGCTCTCTCAGCCTCATGCGGAGCTTGGCACTCGAGCACGGCCGCGACGGCATCACCGCCAACTCGGTGGCTCTCGGGGTCATGGACTCGGTTCGGCCCGAGACAGCTGCCGCGCTTACGAAGTCGATACCCGTCGGGCGCCTCGGGTCACCTGGCGACGTCGGTGCGACGTGCCTGTGGCTGGCGTCCGATGAGGCTGGCTGGGTGACCGGGCAGACCATCGGACTCAATGGCGGCGCCTTCACCTCATAGACAACCGGGTGTACGCGAATCACCTGTGAATAGTCGTCACTCCGTGTGGGTCCACTCCGGCTTGCGCTTCGCAACGAACGCTCGGGGCCATTCGGCTCCGTCGCCGGTGGCCGCGGCACGAGACATCACGTCGACAGCCAAATCGTACGCATCGTCGGTGGTCATCTCGAGTTGGGCGTAAAGGGTCTGCTTACCGAGCCCCTTCGCGTAGCGGCTGCCCCTGGTGGCATAGCGGAGGAACTCGAGGGTCTCCGACTCGAGGTCGTCGTGGGCCACGACCCGGTTCACCAGACCCCAGTCGAGTGCCGTGGCGGCTGGGATCTTGCCTCCCGTCAGGGCTAACTCAACCGCCCGCTTGCGACCAATCTGACGTGCTACGGCCACCATCGGCGTGTGGCAGAACAATCCGCCCTTGCCGCCCGGCGTGGAGAAGGAGGCGTCCTCGCTGGCCACGATGAGATCAGCACTGGCCGCCAACTGGGCGCCGGCCGCGGTGGCCACGCCCTGTACCTGGGCGACCACCACCTGGGGGACCTCAGCCATCGACCTCATCGCCACGGTGCATACTTCGAACAGTTGGCGTAACTCCTCCTCTGTCATCTCGACCATCTCGGCCAGGTCGTGGCCTGCGGAAAAGACAGACCCGGTGGAGGCCAACACGATTCCCGAGACATCGGACATCTCACCAGTCGCGCTGAAGACGTGGTGGAGTTCGGTCAGGACGCCCGTGGACAGACAATTCCGTCGCTCCGGACGGGCCAGTGTGATGGTGACGAACCCACCGTCCCGCTCACATCGGAGGTGTTCGTAGTCCATCGGCTCGCCTTCCTCGTAGACCGTGGCTACCACGAGCAGCATGCTCGTTCACCAGCGGAGACGACCTAGAACGTCCAAGGAGGCGGTCAAGATCCGTTCGTCACTCCAGGACTCAACCTCTGCTGCCGGTCGGCCGGCGTTGAACCCGACCAGGATCGGGTGGCCGGTCCACGGAACTGCGTTGTACCACTCGATGAACCGACCAGGTTCGGATGAGGCGTAGGCGATCAGGTCTACGTCGGGATTCCAGAACGGCTCGTCGAAGTGGAGCACCACCTTGTCCATGGTTCCCATACCGAGGGTTTGGATGGCTGTCGACTTAACCGCTGGGAGGGCGGGGTCAAACCGGATGGACCCGGTCTGGAGAACTCCCAGTGGGACCGTTATGACGACGGCCCCTCCGTGGAACTCGGTCTCCTCCGTGGCAATCCGGATTCCGTTTTCGGTCCGAATGACTTCAGAAACCGGATGGCCTAGGCGAATGTCGAGGCCGGTCGCCAGGTGCTCAATGATCGGCCGGTAGGAGGTAGCGGGAACGGCGTCACCGCCTCGTGACCACCCACCTTCGTGAACTCCGGAGAAGGCGAGGTCCTCGGGTCCCGCCGCGAACCAGTGGTCGATCTCGGAGGCCAGCACGTACTCCAGATACCTTCGGTCTTCGCCCTCAACCTGACTGCGTAACTCGTCCACGGCTGTCTCCATCGATTTCGTGGACCGACTAGATGACAGCATGTCTTCAACCAGGTCGTACAGGTGGTTCAGGTCGGACCAGTTCACCAACTTGCCGTCGGCATCGAACAGCACTGCGTCTTCGTAGTCGGTGTGGACCAGGTCGATGCCCAGCGAGGCCGCTAGATCGGTCAGCGGGTTGTCTCGCAAGCCATGTAGCCATGAGCCGCCTAGGTCCACTGGGGCACCGCCCACGGTGTCCGACCAGACACGACCACCGATGCGTTGGCGTGACTCGACCACTACCACCTCGCGGCCAGCGGCGGTCAAATCACGTGCTGCTCCCAATCCGGCGACACCCGCACCGATCACCACGATGAGACCTGGCTTACTGGCTTCTTGGATTTCGATAGCCGCCCGCTGTCCTGAGGCGAGAGCACCGTGGACGGTTGCCGGGTGCTCGGTGTCGGTTGCCTCTCCAGCGAAGAACAGACGGTGGTCGATTGGTCGGGCGAGCATCCGACGGGTAGCTGACGACGCTCCCGGGCCCAGGTACGAATACGAACCTCGCGACCAGGGGTCCTGACCCCAGCGAGTGATCCGATGGTCGAATAACGCTGGGAGATTTGAGGTTGTGGTGAGAGGTGAAGTCGTGGTGCGGTCACCGCGTCCACAGCTCAGCGTGGTTGCCAGAGCCAACGACGACAGCCCGGCTAGCACCTCGCGACGACTACGTAGCAGGGAGTAGGGGACGTTGGTGTTCGACATCTCGGTGGGCCTCCGTGCTCAGGTCCCAGGCTCGCTGCCGGCGATGGGTTGTTCGATCGTGACAGTGACGGAGACGATCGAAGCTCGCCTCGGTGGGTTGGAGAATCCGACGTTCATGGGTCGGGTGACCTCAACCAGTTCCCCAAGGTCCTCGTTTCCGTGTCGGGCAGTGGCGGTCTTTACCCACCGCCACCCGCGAGCTTGATACCACTCGCGGGCACCGGTCGGGCTCAACCCGTAGGTTTCAACACCCATTAGCCATCTTGCGATGGGTGCTTCGATGTAGCGGGTCACGGTGAGTGGGCGCCGGGGCGGAAGGGGGCGTAGCCAGCCTCCGTTCATCTGTATCGCAAGTTTGTCTGTCCAAGCCGTCGTGGTTGCACCCTCGCTCTCGACATGAAGCGACGCGACCATGACGTGATCAAAGTGATAAATACTCGTGATGAAGTTGGCTGCATCTCGTGAGGAGGCGATCAAGGTTCTGGTGTCGTTTGCGTCGAGCCACATGATGTCGTGAAAGGGTCCAAGCGGAGACTGTGGCCAGTAACCGATGACGAACTGGTCTCCGCTAGCAAATGCCGCTGACGAGATGGTCCCCTTGACAACGGAACGCCCGTCGCTACCGCCGGATACGTTGGTCATCATTGAACTTTTGGAATGTTGGGCACGTATTCCTCGTTCGGTTCGGCATGCCACACGTTGAACTCCAGTTTTGACTCCATTTCGACACCATTGTGCGGATGTCTTGTGGAGGGCCTTGCCTACTGTCAGGTGGTGGCCTGACGAGTCGGGTCCGGTGCCAAGGCATGATGTCTAGGTGGAGGACTGTGACGACGTCGTTGATGTTGTCGTCGAACGAAGTCGTGGGGTGACTGCCACGTTCGCTGACGGGTACGTTGCGGAACTCGATTTAATGCGACTTCGCCTGCTTTGCCCTTGTGCGGCCTGTCGTTCACTAAGGGAACGTGGAGAGGCAGCCTGGCCCCGTCATGGCAACCCAGCTCGGCTACAGATTAAGGATGCTGCACTCCATGGCGCATGGGGATTGAACATCACGTGGAACGATGATCACAGCACGGGTATCTACACCTTCGAGTTGTTACGAGAGATGAGTGGCTGGAGCAACGACTAGGCGGACATCCCGAACCGGTTGGGCCAAACCAGTTGAGGCGACTGGGTGTAAGGCTCGCCGCGTAGCGCCCAGGGCGAGTTCTGCACCGAATACGTCACTGCTGTGTGGTTGTGAGAGCCCTTCGCGCATTGCGACCTCAATCCTGAATCGACTCTCTTAGCTGGTCGACTTTCGGTTGAACGACCATCGTGTAGGTATCAGCAATCGCTGTCTCGCGATGGTCATGTTGAGCTTTTAGACGGGTTGGATCAGCAACCACTGCCTTGAACGCTGCCTTGCTTGGGAATTGGTTGAAGCGCACCTGGTGCCACTCGCGCCCGTCACCGATGATTGTTCCTTCAACTGTGAACCAACCGGAGACTCTCACGCCGTGCTTTGAGGCGACTCCTGCTGCGACCGACTGATAAGCCTCCATATATGCGGGGGTCTGGACCCCGGATTCCATGTCTTCGAACCGGAGCACGTGCAGCACAACTATCGGTCCATCACCTTTGGTCGAGGGGTGCGGGACATCGGACCGATTCGCGGATCCCATGTCGGATGCTCTCGGAATGGTCAGGGGTTGGCATCCCATGACGATGGTCTTATCCATCCCAGCGTCCTTGTGCTTGTGCGACTCCTGGAACTCTGGGCGTGACTGCATCTCGATAAAGGACCTGCGGGTTGGGTATTTCACAACAGCGATGCGATCCCAGACGGTGTTGTCGCCGAGGAGTTGCTGGTCGACGTCTCCTAAGAAGACGATCTCGGCTCCGACCGCCGTTAGCGAGTCGATTGGGGAGTAGAGGTTGTCTGCCTCTTGACCAGAGATGGCCGTCTTTCGGCCGTCTACGTAGTCGGCCACTTCACGGTATTTCATCAGGTTGACCATCCATACCGGGCCATCGTCAGATGGTGAGGTGGCGGCCAACCGGATGCCGTATTCCCGGTCAACGAGACCGTAGCGAGGTCCATCGCTGCTCATCTGGCGCTTCCTTCAGTTAGGAGTCGTGGTCATCTTGGATGGGGCTACAGATCCTGGGCAGCGAGGAGTTCCATCATTTCCCTTGCAACCATTGGGCCGGCATTCTGGTTCTGACCGGTGACGAGGTTGCCGTCGACCACCCAGTGGTTGGCGAACGGGTCACGGAACCTGGTGATGCTCTCGAAGACCGCACCGGCTCTACGTAGTTCTCTCTCCGGGTGGTGCGGGGTGGATTGGATGCCGAGTTCTCTCACCTGCTTGTCGGTGACTGCGGAAATCCGACGGCCCTTGACCAGCGGTTCCCCGGCGACATCCTTTGCGTTGAGGAGTCCGAGCGGGCCGTGGCATACACCCCCGATGATCTTCCCCTGCGCGTTCGCCTCGGTGATCTTGGCTGCTAGGCCGTCTGAGAATCCGAAGTCGAACGCTGCGCCCCAACCGCCGGAGAGGAACACCACGTCGTACTCGGACATGTCCAATAGCCCGATCGCCAACGAGTTGGTGACCTGGTTCCGGAAGTCGTCGTCGGCGAGGAAACGGTCGTCGTCACCGCTTCGCATGACCGGCTTGAGCGACTGTGGGTCGACTGGAATCACACCTCCTAGAGGGCTTGCCACGTCGACCTTCATGCCCGCGTCGAGGAACGCGTAGTAGGGAACGGTCATCTCACTGGCGAAGACGCCGGTGGGCTTGCCAATGTCCATTACTGCAGTGTTCGTTGCGACCATGAGGGCACGCTTTCCAGCGAGCCCGAACTCGACTGCGTTCAGATCTTCGGGGTGCATGCCAATCTTCTGTACAAGCTTTCGAAGCATTCTCGCTGGTGGGGGTGGGCGCTTCTTCACCGGTCCCCCGGTTGGCTGACGTGATGCATAGGGCCACGGGTTGTTTCGCTCGGGCACGGCTCGGAAGCGCTCCTCTTTCAGGAGGGCGCGGATGTGGATGAACACGTCCCGGGCCGAATCATCGTTCCATCGGTTGACGGCTTCGGTCGGGTCGGCGTCGAGGTCGTAGAGCTCCCACTGGTCTGGGAGTGGGATGGTCCGGGTCGTCTCGCCAGCCAGGCCGCTTGAGGCGAGGTGGCGGACTCCCGGATTGGTCCACGTAGCCGGGTCGTCAAAGGTACGAACCACCTTCCACAGATGGCCTTCAGCACGATTAATCGAATCGTCAACCCGTGCAACGATCCCTTCAAAGTTTGAACCCACATGTTCCGGAACTCGGATTCGTAGCATCCCAGGCGGTTTTGCAGCACGACCGGTAGCGCGGGCCACGCCGGAGGCACCGGAGTCACCCTCGAGCATGTTGTCGCGCGTCATCAGGTAGACGGTGCGATTGGGATTTGGAGTTGCGGCGCCATCAACGACCGGCATGAGGTTCGTACCGGGCAGCGGATGGACCTCGGTGAATGATTCTTGGAGCACGCTGGTCGTCATCGCTTCGTCGATACCTGCCGCTGACAACAGGGTGGGCACGATGTCGATGTGGGAGGTCGGGGCGTCGTGGATCAATGTCCCGGTGGTGGCGTTGGTGCCGATCCGGGCAATTGAAAATGGGACGCGGGTAGCTTCGTCGTAGAGGTTGAACCATTTCTGGTGAAGGCCGCCATGGGCGCCCAGCAACTCGCCGTGGTCAGAAGTACGCACGATCACGGCGTGTTCAGATCCTCCATCAGTTACGGCTCGACGCACCCGATCAATTGGGGCATCGACCTCTGCGTGTAGCCGGTAGTAGAGGTCGCGGTATTTCTGGGCGTTCTTGTCGTAGGCCCGCGCAATAGCTGCTGCCGGCCCATATCCCGTCGGATAAGTCGCCCGATACGCGACCTGGGCTGCTGGCTTGGTGGACAGGTCTTCGTCGTCAGTGGGCGATGCGGGTATCGAGGGTGGATCTAGTTCTGGTTGGTTCTTGATCGGGATTCCGCGTCGAACCCAGGCTGGGAACAAGACGATGTCGTGGGGGTTGACGAAACTCGCGACGAGCAGGAAGGGACGCAGGGCGTTTGCGTCTCCTTCCTCTCGCCGGCGGTAACGGTCCTGCAACCAGGCGACTACTCGGTCTGCGATGAGCGGATCACGCCGGAAGCCGCTATTGGCGAGTGCGCCGCCATGGGGTTCGGGACCTACCCAACCAGAAAAGCCGAAGGGCTTGAGCGGATCGGCTGCACGGTATGCATCGACGGCTTCCTGATCGACCTCCCCGGCGGCGTTGTTGGTTGCAAGAACCTGGCCGGTGTTCTCGTCGATCAGGTCGGCGTGGGAGATGTGCCACTTCCCGTCGTAATGAGTGTCGTAACCGCCGGCCCTGAACCAGTGACCGAGCGTGGGGACCTCGCCGGCACGCAGCCAACGCAGGCGCGAGTCGTCAGCCATCTTTCCCAGGCCGTCGGTCTGGGTCACACCATGAACGTCGGGGTAGTGCCCGGTGAAGATCGTCGGCCTACTGGGAACGCAGGCCAGCGAGCCCGTGTAGTGGCGTCCAAAGTTGAGTGCGTGTTCGTCGAACCAGGCCCGACCGGTCAGCGTTTCTGCACGCCACCGGGCGATGTCTGAGTTTTCGTACGGTGGGGCGGCGCGTTCCTCGTCGGTCATGATGACGATGACGTCGGGTCGAACGGTCATGGCCGCTGCCCTCTCCGACCCAAATGGGCTACGAGCCCTGAGAGCATCTCGTCGGATGCCGCCCCGAGCCTGCGTCCGACAATGCGTGCGATCAACTTCTGTGGGGGTCGCGGGCCGGCATCAATGTCGGTGGTCAGCCTCACCTTCGTTCCGTCTTCGGTTGGTTCGAGCCGCCAGGTGTTGGTAGCCGAGCGGATCACTGGTGGGATTCCTTTGAGGG
Source organism: Acidimicrobiales bacterium (assembly GCA_030747595.1). NCBI lineage: Bacteria > Bacillati > Actinomycetota > Acidimicrobiia > Acidimicrobiales > Acidimicrobiales bacterium. The sequence goes on from JASLKK010000010.1 coordinate 91,704, forward strand.
AGTACGACAAGGTGTGTGGCTCCTCCCACTCAACGACCGTCTCTATGAGAGCTGATCGACCAACCTGCACACGACGAGTTGTACCGACATCGGATGCTCCCTCGGTGAGGAAGCATGAGTGTTCGACGTTGGGCGCCCACGAACTTATGGCCTCGAACTCGGACAGCACCTTCCAGACCTCGGTCGGTGCGGCATCGACGAGACGGGACCGCTGGATAGTGGTCATGAGGCCATGAAGTCGACGAGCAGTGCAGCCAGCAGCGGTCCCTGGTCTTCTTGGAGGAAGTGACCTGCGCCCTCGATTGTCGTGTGCGGTTGGCCTTGGGCTCCAGGAACTCTGGCCAGGAAGGGAGTTTCGCCGCCCTTGGTCACCGGATCGAGGTCACTGAACGCAACCAGGAACGGCCTTTCGAACTGTTCGAGCACCTTCCACGCCGCCTTGTTGGCGGATGCTTCCGGGTCGTCGGAGTTGGTGGGCACAAGAGACGGAAAGATCCGGGCTCCGGCCTTGTAGGAATCGTCGGGGAAAGGGGCGTCGTAGGCAGCGATGACTTCATCTGACAGGTCGCTGATACATGCGCCGTTGACGAGTTTCCCAATGGGGAACACCGGTGATTCCTGGGAGAACTTCTGCCAGGCCATGAAGGCTTCCGACCCGCCTTCACCGGTTGGTAGACCCGTGTTGCCAATGGCCACGCGTTCGTATCGGTCGGGTTGGTCGGCCACCAGCCGTAGGCCAATGAGGCCGCCCCAGTCCTGGCCGAAGAAGGTGATGTCCTGCAGATCGAGATGGTCGAAGATGAGCGACGAGGCCCAGACGACGTGACGGGCGTAGCTGTAGTCGGTCATCTCCGTCGGCTTGTCACTACGGCCGAAGCCGACGAGGTCGGGAGCGATTACCCGGTAACCGGCGGAGACCAGCGGCGGGATCATGCCGCGATAGAGGTAGCTCCACGATGGCTCTCCGTGCATCAGCAACACGACGGGACCGTTGGACAGGCCTTCGTCTAGGTAGTGGACCCTCAACGTTCCACCGTCGCCATCAGGTATTTCGGCGTAGTGCGGTTCAAACGGGTAACCGGGTAGATCGGTAAATCGGTGATCGGGCGTTCGAACAGTGTCCATGTCTCTGTTTCCTTCGGGTCTGGTCGACTCAGCTCGGGTGGACTTCGACCCTGTGCAGGTCATCGCCCAACTCGATGGTGCCGGTGAAGTGGGTAGCGGCGAGTTTGCGCCAGTCCTCGCCACCGCCGGATGGGAATGTTGGTACGTAGTGCGTGAGCACCAGGGTCTCCATGTCGGCTCGCGCCGCTGTTCTCGCAGCCTCTTCGGGAGAGGAGTGGTAGTCGAGCGTGTCTTGCAGTCTCTGCATCGGGACGTTCTCGATGACGTCCTTGCGGATGACCGTGTGGACCAGAGCCTGCGCACCAATGCACAGCCTGTCGAGGCCTTCGCATGGCACGGTGTCGCCGGCGACGACAACCGAAGCGCCGTCATAGTCGAAGCGGAATCCGATGCTGGGTTCGACCGGCTTGTGGTCTGTGGGCGCGCAGGAGACTCCTACCTGGCCGCCCAGGTCGATCTTGCCTTCGGTCACTTCGATGACCTCGACAGGGGGCCGATAGTCGAGGTCGTCGTGGTGGGCGATGCGGTAGCCAATGTCGGGTTCCAGCGAGGCGAGGATGTGGTCTACAACCGTTCGGGTCCCGATTGGACCGACGATGGTGAGCGGAGATGGTTCGAAGGTCGTGACCCATCTGGTGGTGATCACGTCGTTCAGGTCGGTGATGTGGTCACTGTGTAGATGGGTCAGTAGTACAGCACTGAGTTGACCTGCGCTGCTGGCTGCGCCCCCCAGGCGCATGAGCACGCCTCGGCCGGCGTCGACGAGGAACTGTTCGGTACCACACGTAATGAGCGTGGCTGGTCCGGCCCGGTCCGGGTCGGGCATGGGGCTGCCGGTCCCGAGGAGTGTGATGGCAAGCATGCGGTTGATTCCTTCTCTGGCTGAACGGTGGGGCTCAACGATGGGCCGGAGCCATGTAGAACCAGAACAGAAACTCTGTGAGTCTCCTCGGTTCGGTGGAAGCGTTCGACATAGTGCCACTCGTCGTCTGGGTGGAGGTCATTGCCGGGCCATCTCTGCCCTGGCAAGAGCATTTTCGGCTTCCACCGATGCCCGTGACAGCAGCTGGATCTCGACCTCGTGGAGTGTCCCGGAGAACGGAAAGGGTGCTTGGTAGCGATCGGACACTGCTGAGCCGTGGTCGTAGCCGATGCTCGGCCCGACGGAGGAGATCATCCGCATGTAGAAGGGCAGGTCGGCCCGGCCTGCTTCGTTGCCGTCGACGGCAAGTATCACGATTCCGGATTGGCCACCAGTTCGTCGGAATCGTGCTGTCAGAACCGAGTCGCCGACGGGTAGGTCGACGTCAGATTCCAACAGGGTGTGTTTGTCGAACGCGTTGTAGTCGACGATCAGGCGTTCGTTTTGCACGAAGACCGAGATTCCGGAGTTCTCGGTGCCGGTTGCCCACAAGACGCCGTCTTCTCCACTAGCTCTCGTGACCTGGGCAGTCAGGTCGAAGCTCCGTCCGCCCGTTGCTGCGCTCGCGCCACCTGGGATTGGCGACATTGGTGGCCGGTACACGTAGCGCCTGTCGGGTGGGTGGGGAGAGTGATCCCGGAACCGGGCGCCAAAGAGACCGCCCATGCCACGATCATCGAGTGGGAGGACTCCGTGGCGTTCGGCTTCGGACCACCACAACGCAACGAGTTCTGCCAACTTGTTTGGATCCGAGCCGGAGAGGTCGTTGCACTCCGATGCATCGACGCTGAGGTTGTAGAGCTCCCAAGGTTCTGTTTCGTAGTCCGCTCCCTCCTGGTGTTTGCAGACAGCCTTCCACTGGCCTGCCACCAGGGCCCGGCTGCCGGCCATCTCGAAGTACTGAAGGGTGTTGGGTGCCGGCGCCCCTGCATCACTGAAGACCCCGGCAAACGAGTGGCCTGTGATGGGCAACTGACTCCGGCCTCTGAACACGTCTGGGGGAGTGATCTGGAGGAGGTCGTAGATGGTGGGCACGATGTCAGCAACGTTGGTGAACTGCCCGCGCATCGTCCCCCGTTGACTTTCTTCGATACCGGCTGGCCAGGACACGATCATCGGGACATGGACGCCGCCCTCGTGGGTGTTCTGCTTGTACCACTTGAACGGGCTGTTGCCGCACTGGGCCCATCCCCACGGATAGTTGGTGTGGCTATGTGGTCCACCGATCTCGTCGATCCTTTCGACGGCCTCGTCTGGTGTTTCGAGGATCCCGTTGAAGAACTTCATCTCGTGCATGACGCCGAAGGGACCACCTTCCTGGGAGGCGCCGTTGTCGGCTAGGACGACGAGGAGCGTGTTGTCCAGTTCTCCAATAGCGCGGAGACCGGCGACGAGGCGACCGATCTGGTCGTCGGTGTGGTCGAGAAAGGCGGCGAAGGCTTCCTGTAGCCGAACAGCCAGGCGTTGCTGGTTGACGGGCAGCGTGTCCCACGGTTCCACGCCAGGATTCAGGGGCGCCAACTCCGTTCCCTCAGGGATGACCCCTATGTCGATTTGACGCTGGAACCATCGCTGTCGAACAACGTCCCAACCCTCGTCGAACGAGCCCCGGTACTTCGCCAGGTACTCGGGTGGAGCCTGGTGGGGAGCGTGGGTGGCACCGAAGGGCAGGTATGCGAAGAATGGGCGATCGGGTCGGACTCCCTTGCTGTCAGACACCATTCGCAGCAACTGGTCGACCAGGTCCTCACTGAGGTGATAGCCGTCCTCAGCCTTGCCCGGTGGCTCGATCGGGTGGTTGTCACAGACCAGTTGGGGATGGAACTGATCGGTTTCACCCTCGAGAAATCCGTAGAACCGGTCAAATCCGCGCCCCAGCGGCCACTGCTCGAACGGCCCGGCTGCCGAACACTGTTCCATGGGGGCTAGGTGCCACTTCCCGGTGCAGAAGGTCGCGTAACCCTCAGCCTGGAGTACCTCGGCGACCGTGGCAGCGTGGTTCGAGATGTGGCCCAACTGGTGGGGAAATCCGGTCTGGAAGTTGGACACTGCGCGCATACCGACCGCATGCTGCGACCGGCCGGTGAGCAGCGAGGCCCGGGTCGGCGAACAGAGCGGAGTTACGTGGAAGTTCGTGAACTGAAGACCGTTAGCCGCCAACTCGTCAATGTGTGGAGTATCGATTTCTGACCCGTAGCAACCGAGTTGGGCGAACCCTGTGTCGTCCAGCAGCACAACGACCACGTTGGGTGAGTCATCTGCAGGGTGTACCGGTTCCTCAAACCAGGGTTCTGATTCGGCAAACGTTCGACCGATGTGGCCATGGAAGGTTCCTGTTGGCAGATCCGGCTTTGACACAGTGTCCTCCCTCAAGATGCAATCTATCTTATGAGAGTCTAACTATCAATATCTGATTGGAGTGCTAGACTCAGTGTCTGCAAGGAGGAGACGGGGCGAAAATGCCACCGCAATCGCTGATGACCCAGACCGCTTTGAGCAACGAGACCATCGACGGCCGCCGGGCCCGGCGGGAACGCGGCCGCCTTGCCGTGTCCGACGCAGTGATCGACCTTGTGGGCGAAGGGAATACGGACCCGACATCCGAACAGGTAGCGGAGCGAGCAGGAGTCTCGGTCGCCTCCCTGTTCCGCTATTTCGAAACGCTCGAAGAGCTCAGGCAGGAGACGCTTCGTCGATACTTCAAGCGCTACGACCACCTTTTGCGGCTACCGGACATCGCCGAAAGCACTCTCGAACATCGCACTCAGGTTCTAGTTAACCGCCGGGCAAAGTTGTATGAAACGACCGGACCGATGTGCCACCAGGCCCGGAGAAGAGCTCCAGAGTTTCCAGATGTTGACGAAGGGTTGCGTTCCGTCCGGTCGATGCAGGCGGACCAGATTCGCCAATGCTTCGCCCACGAACTGGAGGCCTTGAATCCCTCTGCCCGTGACGACCTCGTAGCAACCATCAGCACCTTGACCTCTTTTGAGTCTTGGGACCAGATCGTGCACGACCACAACCGCACACCTCAACAGGTCCGGCGGACATGGACGACCGCCCTGCACCGACTCCTCCAACCACTCGGATCTTCCAACACCGGAAGCGCAACCGAGATGGTGCATCAGTGAAGGGCGGTGAACGGTGAAGGCGAAGAATCTGATCGGAGTCATCCCGAGACTCCTCATTGCCCCACTCCTAATCCGCCGGCGTCCAGACGAACCTCCAGCAGGGCGTGAGCACTTCGAACCAACACCCCTTTCGGCGTCCCCGGCTGAAACGACCATCAGGGCGGTGGACATTCCCGTCGCGCATACTCCTTCTGGTGGGTACCGGGACTTCCCACAACCGGTTCTCGCAGGGTGCGACGAGCCGATCACACCAGGAGCGCCTGATCTTCGAGGTGTCTGGCAGGTCTACAGAGGCCCGCTAAAGGGACACATCGAACGCGTCGAACAGGCTGGAAACCGGGTCGTCATCACCGCTGGCGGAATCATCCATGACATGTACGCGGACGGCACCCTCGAAGGTGGGGTCAACGACGTACACGCGAACAAAACCAGCCGCATCTCCGTTGCGGCTCGATTCGAAGACGGCCGCCTGAACCTGTACCCCGGAAACCGCAGAGTCGCGCTCGTCACGCGTTACCGAAATGGGGACGAAATGGTGTGGCGCTATGGGCCTTGGAAGAATCGACTCCGGCGCCTCGAGACCATTGAAGAGACCGACCAGTGCTAACAACTGCATCTCTTGGAGGAATCGGAGGGCGTCTCTCAGCCCGACCTAAGCCATTGGGAAAAGAAGTTGAGTAGATCATTGCGAACTCCACTGTGCGAAAGGTTGGGGATCGACTTTCCAATCTTCTCGGCCGGAATGGGACCGATCGCCGGACCCGAACTCGTGGCGGCGGTATCCAACGCAGGTGGGCTTGGAGTGCTTGGTTGCACCTCGATGGCCCCGGAACAGGTACGGACCGTCATCCGCCGCACCCGAGAACTGACCGATCGACCGTTCGGCGTCGACCTCATCTTGCCGGCCCGTATCGAACAGGACGGAACGAAGATCTCAGATGTTGCTGAGCGGATTCCCATTGAGCACCGCGAGACGGCGGCCCGTATTGCCACCGAACTGGGTGTCGAGCAGCCAGGTGGAAGTGCCAATCGTGGAACCGGTAGAAACGCGTTGGGGACCGATGCCGAGGCCCAAGTCCAGGTCATCTTGGAGGAAGGGGTCCCGGTATTCGTCGGTGCCCTCGGCTCACCAGGTTTTGTAGTGGACCGCTTCCACGAAGCCGGAGCAGTGGTGATGTCGGTGGTCGGCAACACGAAACAGGCTGTCAGCGTCGTAAAGGACGGTGCCGACGTCGTCATCGCACAAGGCACGGAAGGTGGTGGCCATACCGGACACGTCGGCACTCTCGCCCTTCTTCCCCAGGTGCTCGATGCTGTCGAAGTTCCCGTCGTTGCCGCTGGCGGGATCGGTGATGGTCGCGGCCTGGCGGCTGCCCTTGTCATGGGTTGTGAAGCCGTGTGGGTAGGAACTCGCTTCCTAGCTACCGAAGAGGCAGGCATCGCTGGTTGGCAGAAGGACGGCCTGGTGGACGCCGCCGACCAGTCGCCAGTTATCAGTCGCGCCTACACGGGCAAGCGATTCCGTCTTCTCCCAAACCAGTGGACCAAAGCCTGGGAGGCTGCCGACCTTGACCCACTTCCCATGCCGTTGCAACCGGTCCTCACCGAGTTGACCCTCGGGCCTTGGGCAACTGACCGCGGTGGCAAGGAAGGAATCTCTATGAACGGTGCCGGCAACATCGTTGGCCTCGTCAGGGACGTGGTGCCAGCAGCTGAGGTCGTACACCAGATGATCGCCGATGCCACTGCCCGCCTTGATGGTTTTAGGCCACCCGCCGCCTGAACACCCACCTGTACCCTGACAACCGGTGGTCGACCGCGTTTCACACCGGGTTTCGCACCGCCGCCGGGTCGCTAGCTCATCGGGTAGAGCAGGGGACTTTTAATCCCAAGGTGCCGGGTTCGAGCCCCGGGCGACCCACTAGTCAACCCCCATCATGGACGCTGCCTGCCAACGTGCACGGGTTGACGTTCCGCAGGGCAAGCACCCGTTCGACGGCCTCGTCCAACCAGCGTTCGTCCAACGAACCGTCGTCAAGGGCGGACAACAGACCCCACGCGACGGGCACCACGTTGGCCAGGCCACCGATAATCAGTAGGTCTGCGCCAGCAATGAGGGCGAGGCGGGCCGCGGTGGCCACGTCGACCAGGTCGGCGACAGCTCCCATGGCCAGATCGTCAGTAACCACCACCCCATCGAAGGCCAGATCGCCCCGCAGCACGCCGGTGATGGCGGACGGTGAGAGGGTGGCCGGCACCCCGTCAGTCAGGCCGGGCACCACCAGATGGCCGACCATGACCGCCGCACCGTCTGGAACCAGGGCAAACGGGAGCAGGTCGACCTCCCACAGGTCCTCGAGTGCTGGCGTGGTGGTCAACTCGTCGTGACTGTCGGCGTTGGCCCGACCGTGGCCTGGGAAGTGCTTAACCACCGGCACGAGGCCGCCGGCCAGCACCCCTTCGGCAAAGGCAATGCCGTGGGTGGATACCACCTCAGGGTCGTCAGAGAACGACCGGTCGCCAATGCCTGGTGCGGCGCCCACGTCGAGCACCGGGGCGAGGTTCACCGTGACTCCCAAGGCACGCAGTGCCTCTGCCCGGTCCCTTGCCAACGCACGCACCTCGTCAACGGGAAGAGCCCCCATGGCGGCAGCCGAGGGCATCGACCCGAGCACGGACTCGAACCGCTGAACCCGACCACCTTCCTCGTCAACGGCCACCACTACTGGCCCGGTAGCCGATGCAGCCTGCACAGCGGCCACCGCAGCCGAGAAGCCGTCTCCCACCGGACCTGCCATCACCACTCCGGCCACCAGACCTCGCCCAGCGAGATCGACCACCACCGGGAGTTCAGCCTGGGAAGCGATGGGCAGGAGCACCTGACCGATCCGGAGTCCGACGGGCAGACCGCCCACGCACTCGGCTGCGGTGGGGCCCGCCGGAAGAGTCGTCGACGTGGTCGTCGCGATAGTCGACGGCGGCGTGGTCGGAGGGGTAACGACGGTGGTCGTGGGGACGGTGACCGACACGACCAACGTGGTTGTCACCGACACCGAGGTAGTCGAGGGCGGAGCCACCTCCGGCGCGGTGGTCGAGGGCGGAGCCACCTCCGACGAGGTACCACAGCCTCCCGCTATCAACGCCAACATCAGGGCCAGCGACACCAGCGGCATCCTCGGCAGGCAATCAACTCCCAAGCCGTGTCGCATCCGGCCAGTGGACCATAGATCCGACCCGGCCGGGCCGCGGGTGTGAGCTGACGGGTCCGACCGTCCAATGGCCGGCCTCCCGCCTAGCGTGGGGTCATGCGCACTCTGGTGGTGATGCTGCTCGCTGGAATCACCGTCATGGCTGTCCTCTTCTTCGGCCTCGGCGGAAACCCGACCGACGAGATCGTCATCCTGCCGGTTGCCTCGACCACGCTGGCCCCGGCGACAACCCCAACAACTGACGCCGCCAACATGTCCGACAGCGACACCCTGATCGCCGTTACCACCACCGTCGGAATGGTCGAGGCGACCCTGCCCACCGAGCCGATGGGCACGCTGGCTCCGGTCGAGGGTCTGGGCGTGCCCACTCTGAACGCCGCCTCGTCGGTGAGCACCGTGGGCATCGACCGGGTCATGTTCGGCATGACACTCCACGACGCTCAGGTGGCAGCCGGTAGCCAGTTCACCCCCATCACCCCGGTGGGCCACTGCTTTCTCGTCGTTCCAGAAGCCGGCCAGGCCGGACTCACGTTCTGGGTGGTGGCCGGCACCGTCGAGCGGGTCGACGTCGACACCCGCACCATCACCACCCGCTCAGGCGCCGGCATCGGCGATACCGAGGAACGCATCCGGGAACTGTTCGGTGAACGCATCCACACCACCGCCCTCCCCGACGGTTCGGGGAACCTGCTGGCCTACGTCCCCAAGGACGTGGCCGACGCCACCTACCGGGTGATGTTCTTGTCCAACGGCCTCCAGATCACGCGGGTCTGGGCCGGCCGTCTCCCGTGGGCCGAAGAAATCGGCGGCTGCCCCGGCTGAGCCCCCCTTTCGCTGCCGGTCAGTACCCCTCGGGTAGGTCATGGATGTACTCCCCACAACTCACGAACACCGCGCCGTACCCGAGTCGTTCCCCTACCCCGGATTCCAGGTCAAGGCCGCGGATCCATTCGATGGCCCCTGCGCTGATGGTTCCGTCATGGACGAACACCTCGAGCGGCCCATCCAATGACGCTTCGTAGCGCACCGAACCACCGATGGTGAGGCCCACGTACGGCTGACCGAGGAACCCTTGGATTAGGGCCTCTACCGGTTGGCCGCTATCCGGGTGTTGGCCCACCCCGATGGCTACCACGTCACCAGCCCCCGGCGAGTAACAGGAGAACTCGAGGTCCAGCGTCAGGTCACCGACCTGGATCCAACCGTTGGTCGCTACATCGGACGCCGTTGTCGTTGTCGACGCCGACGCCGTTGTGGACCCCGGGGGACCTTCACCCAGACCATCACCGCCACACGCGGCACAAGCCAGAAACACGACCAACACCATCGACGAAACCCGCCTCATCGCGTCTCCCTCCGACGTGGGGTCAACAACTCGACCAAACGGTCGTCATGGCACCGGACCTCCACACCTGCGGGCACGTCGCCCACCAGCACCACGCCCTCGTCGTCGTCCACCACCAGAGCGACTTCCGCCCATCGCTGAGAAACCAGTCGATGAAACGCCACCACGTCGACAGACGTCCAACGCGCGTCTACCCCTTGAAATGCCTCGGCTAGATCACCCGGCACTACCAGATCCATCGAACCGAGGTCAGGTCGGCTCCCCGGAGCCGACCACCGGCCAACCTCCTCCCACGAACCCGGTCGATCTGGAGCGGCAAGACGGAGCCCGGCAGCCCGCAAGCGCCGAACCAGGTCCCGCCCACGGACCGCCTCGGCGCCCAAGGCAAGGGCCCGCTCACGCACGTCTGTGGGGATGTCGTAGTGGTCTCCTTGGAAAGCCATACGCCGCAGGCCCAGACGACGGGCGAACGCGTGTAGCTCGGCGACGCTCTCGTCGCTCACCAGGTGCGCCCATCGGGCGCCCCGCCAGGGCCACACGGCCTCATCGACCAGCACGGTCATACCGACGATGTTGCCCGACCTGCAGCCCTCGCCGCCACCTTCGCCGTCGATCAGACCGACACCGCGCCCGCGCCAATGAGATGGGAGACTCGCCCCATGGCGCGCAGTTCTCAGCGGGACGATCTCGAGGCAGTGACCCTTCGCCTTCCCGCGTCTCGACCGGTCGGTGATCTGCCGCGGGTTGGCTTGGCCTCCCTGTTGCGGATCCACCGGATCGAACCGTCCGAGATCGGCGACCTGGCCTCGTCGCTCCAGGAAATGGCCGCCGAGATGACCGGCGCGGGCTCCGACGTAGTGATCGACTACCGGGTGTCAGCCTCCGAGGTAGCCATCGATCTCACTGGCGACGGCCGCACCCTTCGAATCAGCGCGCCGCGTTCCTAGATTCTCGACGCACCACAGCCCACGTGGCTTCACCTACGGTCGAGGTGACGGCCCGCCACGACGATCCGGTGGCCGATTCGAGCGACGCCACCACTGCCTCACATGACAGGTGGATCGGCGTCTCCGGTCCCCGGCTATTCACCCAGACCACGAAACCGTCGTCAGCTAGGCACCGGTCGACCTCAGCGGCGAACAGGAACATGTTCTGCAGGATCAGGACGTCGACGATGCTGTCGGCCAAAGGCAGAGCTGAACCATCGGCGCACATCAGCGGTGGCGCTCCGTCCACCGCGTGGCTGAGCATCCCCCACGAAAGGTCAGCCGCCACGTAGCAATCGAACCGATCCCGCAGGTCACGTGCCGATATGCACGTCCCGGCACCCAGCTCGAGCACCGTCCGCCCGGCCACCGCTCCCCGGTCCAGGGCATCCAGTAACGGCGCGTTGCGACTCGGATGGTCACGGGTCGCCGTCCAGTCCGGGGCCAGTGAGTCAAACAACGTCCGGACCTCACCGACCAGCGAGCCGTCCCATGTGCCCGCTTCAACACCGGCTCCGGCCACCAGTTCGGTGACCTCGCGCATCCGGTGGTTGACCACTGTTCCCCGGGTGCCCTCGTCGACCCCGTCAAGGCCAGGCAGTTCCTCGATCGTGCCCACGTACCGGACCGTTGGAGTCAGCGGCCGGTCGACCCGAAGCCGCCCTCGCCCCGTTCAGATGGAGGGAGCTCGTCGACCTCGGCGAATCGGCATTCCTCGACCCGCTGGATCACCAGTTGGGCGATGCGTTCGCCGCGAACCACTTCAAAGGGATCGGCGGGATCGGTGTTGACGAGCAGGACCTTCAGCTCCCCCCGGTAGCCCGAGTCGATGAGGCCCGGCGTGTTCAGACAGGTCACGCCGTGTTTCAGCGCCAGACCGCTGCGGGGCTGAACGAACCCGGCGTACCCCCAAGGGATGGCGATGGCCGCGCCGGTGGACACCAGGGCGCGACCCCCGCCGGGCGCCAACGTGACGTCCTCGGCGGCCACCAGATCCGCTCCAGCGTCACCCTCGCGGGCATAGGTCGGAAGGGGCAGGTCATCAACCAGTCGAAGCAGGGGAATCTTGAGCACGGCGGCGACCCTAGCCCCCGACCCCAGCCCACTCACCGGCTGGTCCCGGGCTGGCGCCGGACTGAGGCAAGGCATGACGCCCTAGGATCGGCGCCGTGCTGGCATGGATGGACCTCGAGATGACCGGACTGGATCTCGAGTCCGACGTAATCGTCGAGATCGCGACCCTGGTCACCGACGACGACCTCACCATCGTGGCCGAGGGCCCGGACCTGGTGGTCCACCAGCCACCCGAGGTTCTGGACCGCATGGGCGACTTCGTGAGGACCATGCACACCAAGAGCGGCCTGCTGGACGCCATTACCGCCTCGTCAACCACGTTGGCCGAAGCTGGCGATGCCACGATGGCCTTCCTCAAGCAACATATTCCCGAAGCCCAAACCGTGCCGCTGTGCGGCAACTCGATCGGTACCGACCGACGCTTCCTACTCCGTTGGCTTCCCGAGATCGAGGAGTTCCTGCACTACCGGTCGGTCGACGTGTCGACTGTCAAGGAACTAGCCCGGCGCTGGCACCCGGAGGCCGTCAAGTCGGCACCCGAGAAGGCCGGCGGCCACCGGGCCATGGACGACATCCGGGAATCGGTGGCCGAACTGCGCCACTACCGAGCGGCGCTCTTTCCCTCCTCGCCCGACGCCTGAACTCGTCCGGCGCCCATTGCTGGCCCAGCGCCGCTTGGGCCCGTTCAGAGGCCCCCTCCTATGGTGACGCCGTGACCGACCCCTCCTGTTCCCATACCGATCAGCCACAAGATCGGCCGGTCCGGCAGGAGCAGGAACCAGCCTCGACCGAGGTCACCGAACTGGCCTCCGGGCTATACCGGCTTCAGCTCCCTATCTCGATGCCCGGCCTCGGCCACGTCAACTGTTACGCGCTTGAGGACACCGACGGATTCACCCTGGTGGACCCCGGCCTGCCCAGCCTCGAGTCGTGGAACGCCCTCGGCCACCTTCTGGCTCAGCTGGGCACCGACCACAGTCGGGTCCACACCGCGGTGGTCACCCACAGTCACCCCGATCACTTCGGCGGTGTACACCGTCTCCGCGATGACCACGGCACCCGGGTCCTTACCCACGCCGACTTCCGATCGGTGTGGATGGACATGGCGATCGACGAGGAGATGGACTCCGGCGACCTGGATCTGGCCGACGACGAGGACCTCGAACGGGTCCGATCCATGATGAGCCGCCCCACCCCATGGGGCGCTACCCGATCCGCACCACCGGCCACTGAACTTCGCAAGTGGTCGGAGATGGACGTGACCGGTGGATCGAAGTCATGGCGTGTCCCCGAGCCGTCCGACACGGTGGTCGACGGCGAGGAGGTCTTGCTCGGCGGGCGAACCTGGCTGGCCGTCCACACCCCGGGCCACACGCACGACCACCTCTGCCTCTACGACCCGGCCGACGGGATCCTGCTCTCGGGAGACCACGTACTACCTACCATCACCCCCCACATCAACGGCATCGGCCCAATGGACGATCCGTTGGCCACCTTCTTCCGCTCGTTGGAACGGATGAAGGAGCTCCCCGGGCTGGAGCACGTCCTACCGGCGCACGGTCACCCGTTCACCAACGTGGCCGAGAGGGTGGACCACATCATCGACCACCACGGGGAACGTCTCGACGTCATCCGTGAGGCCGGCGAAGACATGGGATCAGGCACCGTGGAAGCCTTCATGCAACGACTCTTCAAGGAGCGTTCGTGGGGCGACATGGCGGCTAGCGAGACCTACGCCCACCTCGAGCACCTGCGAATCCTGGGCCAGGCGACCCGGGACGAAGTCGCAGGTCAGACAATGTATTCGACCAGCTGATTTAATCATTTGACCGAGGTAACCCCGGTCGACTCGGATGGAGACCGGTCAGACGCCTCTATCGTGGATGTCTGACCGGGTGGCAACCGCCGCCCATCTACCCAGCCACAGGACAGTTTCCATGTACGAGCTTCACTGCCATCGCCACGGCCTTTCGGCCGGCGTGCACGTGTCCTCGTCGCGCCTGCATACGGCTCATCACTCGGTGAAGCCGAGTATTTCGTGGCATGTCGATTCCTCGACGTTCATGAACACCTATCGGACCACCGGTTTCACCAAGACCGGCCAGCGGCCCCGGGGAGCGAACAGCTGATCAGCTGAACGCAGATCCACCCCCCGAGGCCGCCGGAGAAATCCGGCGGCCTTCTTCGTTTTTCAAACCGGTTTTCAAATCCAACTCCCCCAAGACCAGCGACCCAGAGAGCAGCGAGACCATGCAAGAAACACTGATCTACGAACGAGAGACCTGGCGCCAACAGGCCGCCTGTGAACGCCTCGGCGTCCCCACCGCGGTCTTCTTCAGCGACGACATCGGGGACATCGTGCAGGCCAAGAACATCTGCGCCGAATGCCCGGTGCTCGAGTCGTGCCTCGAAGGCGCCATCCGCCGCCGAGAGCCATGGGGCGTGTGGGGCGGACAGCTGTTTCGTAACGGCCACATCCTGGCCACCAAGCGTCGCCGGGGTCGCCCCTCCAATGTGCCGCGCCCCGAGGAGCAGCTGCCCGTCGTGCCCATCCCGTTGCGCATCCAGCAGGAGCTGCTCTCGGCTTGACGCGGCCACCACAAAACAGGTCCCGCACCCGGCCGGTTCCCCCTCCTCCGGCCGGGTGCCGGCCCACCAGAACGCCAGACCACGGACCGGGGTGACGCTTCGGCGAGCCCCGGTCCGTGTGGCAACCATGATTCCGCCACAGCATGTTCGCTCCACGGTGGGCCGGTACCGTCGACGTTCGTGCCTCGTATCCCTGTCGGTCTGCTCCTCATGGGGCTGTTCCTCGTGGGGCTGTCGGCGTCCACCGTCGGCTGTGCCGAGGACCCTGAGACCGTCGTCGACGTGACCTCGATGCCCTTCGAACTCTGGACCGGGAAGACCACCACGCTGGACGACCTGACCGACAGCGACGATCGACCCGTCGTGGTGAACCTTTGGGCCACGTGGTGTACACCGTGCCTCAAGGAGATGCCCGTCCTGCAGACCGCCCACGAGAGGGGTTCTGGGCAGGTCCGGTTCGTAGGCATCAACGTCAGCGACTCACCCACCCGGGCGGCCCAGCGGGCCGACGAACTCGAGATCACCTACCTTCAGGGTCGTGATCCCGATGGAGAGTTCTCCGCAGCCCTCAGCACCGTCGGCCTGCCGGTGACCGCCTTCGTAGACCGAGGGGGCGATCTGGTCTATGTCCACCATGGGTCGCTTGATGCCGACGAACTGGCCGAAGCCATCAGGGAGTATCTGGAGCCGACCCGATGATCCCCGTCCGGTAATCCCCCTCCCATGATCGACGTCTCCCTTGCCCTGCCGTTCACTCTGGGCATCGTCACGGCCATCAACCCGTGCGGCTTCGCCATGCTCCCCACCTGGCTCGGCTACTTCCTGGGCCGCGACACGGCGGACGGTGAGGCCCGCCCTGAACAGGTCCTACGGGGATTGTCGGTCAGCCTCATCTTGACGGCGGCTTTCGTGCTGGTGTTCGGCGCCCTCGGCCTGGCCGTCAACACGATGGTCTCCGAGGAGGCCATTGCCACCAAGACCCCGTGGGTCACGGTGATCCTCGGCGCGGCGTTTGTCCCCTACGGCCTGTTCATGCTGACCGGCCGGCAACTCCGGATCCCCTTCTTCAAACCCGGCCGCGGCCCGTCGACCACCGAACTGTGGTCAGTCCTTGGGTTCGGCGTGTCGTACGCCGTGGTTTCTATCGGCTGCTCGGCCCCCATCTTCCTATTGCACGTGGCCGGGAGCTTCGGACGGGACGGCATCGTCGACGGGATCGCCGTCTACCTGGCGTTCGCCGCCGGCATGGCCGCCGTGGTCACCTCGCTCACCCTCTCGTTGGCCGTGGCCCGAGGCGGTCTGGCCCGTCACCTCCGGCGTCTGCTCCCCCACTTCGATCGGATCGGTGCCGTGGCCCTCATGCTGGGCGGCGCCTACCTGGTCGTCTACGGCGTCTACGAGATCCGCATCCTGCGGGACGCGCGGGCCCCGTCCAATCCGATCGTGGACTCGGTGACCGACCTCCAGTCGCACCTCACCAACTGGGCGGCCAATGTCGGTGGCCCGCGCCTGGGCCTCGCTCTCTGGTTGGTGGTGGCCACGCTGGTGGTGTGGGGCCTCGGGCCGGCACTGTCGACCCGACCCCGCCGGTGGCTCTGGATGGTGGCCGGTGGCGCCTGGGGTGTGGCCGAGGGACTGGTCCACCGGGGCGATCTGCTGGTCATCCCGGTCGGCCGCCTGATCGGTGACTGGCCGGCACGCATCGGCAACTGGATCGACGACCCGGTGCGATGGGCCACCCCACTCGAGGCACTGCTTACCATTACCGTCCTGCTGGTCGTGTGGGCGTCGGCTCACGGGGCAATGAGTGACCGGCGTCGGTGAACCGACCTATCCGGTCGGCGGTGGTCGACGACCGAACGCCGGGACGGGTTGAACCCATCGAGCACCTGACCGACCTTCTGGCCCTGCCCGGGGTGGTCGAGGAGTTCCACCTCCGGTCGACAACCGGCGTGTGCGCCCTCCACGGTGGGGGCCTGGAACGGGCCACCGAAGTGGTGGCCCGAGAGGTGGCGAACCGGATCGACGGTTCGCTTTACGCAGTGGTCCAGCCCGATGGCTGTCGACGCCACCTCCCGTCCACCCGCTTCGTGCCCGGGGTGTCGTCGAGCCTGGACGCGTTCCTTGGTCGGGTGGACACCGTGTTGTCGATTCACGGTTACGGCCGACACGACGACTTCTGGGCCGTACTGGTCGGTGGAGCCGACCGTACGGCGGCCCATCATGTGGCTGGCCATCTCCGGGGGGTTCTGCCCGAGGAGTACCGGGTGGTCGACGACGTGGAGGCCATGCCTCGGTCGCTCCGCGGCCTGCACCCCGACAACCCCGTGAACCGGGTGGACGGTGGCGGCGTCCAGGTCGAGTTGCCACCCAGCATCCGGTGGAACCGCGACCACCGGGACTGGTCGGATCGGGACGGTACGCCCCGGGCCGAACATCTCGACCTCCTCATCGACGGCCTGGTGGCCGCCCTGGAGGATCCCGACCGACCCGATCGGACCATCGGACAGGCCCGCTAACTCTTGGCCCTAGGGCGCTCGGCGTTCCACCACCCAGGACGCACCGTCGAGGCGGTACCGCAGGCGATCATGGAGCCGGTCTGGTCGGCCCTGCCAGAACTCGATCGAGTGGGGCCTGACTCGGTAGCCACCCCAGTGGTCGGGCCGTTCGACGGGCTGGTCGGCCCAGCGCTGCTCGGCCTCGACGAAGGCGCGTTCGAGTGTGGCTCGGTCGGGCACCACGACGCTCTGGTCCGACGCCCACGCCCCGAGCTGACTCCCTCGTGGTCGGGAGATCCAGTAGCCGTCGGACTCCTCGTCGTTGAGGCGCTCGGCGGTGCCCATTACCCGGACCTGACGGCGCAACTCAGTCCAACTGAAGGTAAGGGCGGCCCGACCTGACCTGTCCATCTCGGCGGCCTTGTCGCTGGTGTAGTTGGTGAACAATACGAAGCCCTCGGCGTCGATTCGCTTGAGGAGCACGTTGCGGGCCGATGGCCACCCATCGGCGGTCACCGTGGAGAGCACCATGGCGTTGGGTTCCCAGTAGCCGGCTGCCTCGACTTCGCCGAACCATCGTTGGAACTGGATGAAAGGATCGCCTGCCAGGTCGGCCAGGTCGAAGCCCGCCGACTCGTAGGCCTCCCGTACCCCACTCAAGTCCATCCCGCCAGTCAACCAGCCGACGCCTCGTACCAGCACACCCGCTGCACCCCAGCTGCGAGAGTGGCGCGAAACCCCCACGCCCTCCAAATAATGGGTCCTGGCTTCACCGAGGTGAGACTCCGAACGCGATCCAGACAAATCGGGAACGCGCCCCGTGCTCTAGGTCCCCACCAGAGATGTGGGTGAAAAGTGTCCGTGCTCGGACAACGACCTAGTAGTCACCAGGTTCGTAAAGGACCACCTCTACTCCACCCGGTAGCACCATCACGATGACGAGTCCCCACCCCTTATCGACTGGAGCGCCCCGGAACTCGACTCCCTTCGCCCGCAATTCCTCCACCGTTGTGTTGAGGTCGTCGCACATGAACGAAACCTCGTGGGTAGGTCGATCACCGGGGTGGATATCTAACTCAGGCGGACCAGCGTGGGGCTCCATCGTGGTTGGTGGAAGACTGAAGGTCACAAAGTCGCCATCCTCGCCAACTATTGGGAGTTCAAGTACATCGCGCATTACAGCTCGGAAAGCATCAATCTCGGAGGTATAGAACAGTGTGTGGGCTCCGGTGATGGCCATAATCAACTCAACTTTCTCGCGGTGACCCAATGGAATACGGGTCATTGGTGATTGTAGGGGTACTCTATTTATATTAGTATTACTTTAGTTCCTGTACTTACCAATCATTGGCTTATTCCATGAATCCAAACTCCCTCGACAGGAGCCTGTAGGAACTAGGCGTTCAGCCCAGTACTTCGCGGGTGTAACGGACGACAGCCTCAGTCTCACTATCACTGAGTTTTCCAGCAAACGCCGG
>JASLKK010000011.1 GCA_030747595.1 Acidimicrobiales bacterium
GACCCTGATTGACCGGAGCCATCGCTCCATCCCTTTCGCAGTCAACGACTTTTCTGGGGTTACAGATCTCGTCTCAGACACATACTCAATAACAAAGTCAAGTAACTCCTCGTCGTTCCACTTCCTGGAGTAGTTGCTGTGGAGCTTTTTCCCGGATCGAATACCAGCCGTGGCGCATGCAGCGGACCAGCTACCGAACACCTTGATAAAAATTGATGTTGTCGGACCATTCAGAAGCCCGAGGGTTCGAAGGTCGGAATACCGCTGAGCAGTCAATGGTTCTTGATGTGTGGCCGCCAGGCGCAAAACTGCCAATAATTCGTCGGACTCCCACGGCCTACGTCGGCTCCGGCCTCTAGGGCGTTCGCCTCTCAGCAGCTCAGCCTTCTGGTCTGCATACTCCGCTTTGGTGATGGCACCGCGGTCGAGTAGATCAGCAAGTTTCGACAGTTCGTCCGCAACAGCCACGTAAAGAGATTAGAGGGATGGAACTTTGGGCCGAAAGTGCCCTCTACGCACACCTACCCGGCGAATGGCCACCAGTTGACCACCAAACGGCCTGTTTTCGGGGTCTGGTAATGCTGTGACCTGCGCTTATGTGGTGTCGGAGGGGGGACTTGAACACCCCCCTCTTCGACGCAGAGTGGTCGCCCCATGCTGTCCGCTGTGTCGCATGGTCCCTAGTTCTCTAGGGGGTCGACCACGCTCCGTGTGCATGGTGTCCCACGTTGTGTGCCCAGTTTTCGCCGTTGGGCACCAACTAGGCGTCCCGGCTTCAGGTCGCAAGGGCGTGGGGTTACAAGTGCCCCCTCCTACCCCACCCAGGAACTGTCTGGACCGGTTCGGCCAAACCAGTTCAGGGCACTGTGAGACATAGAGGGCCATAGGAGATCAGTCCCGGTAGTCAGGCTTGGTGCCCTTCCCGAGATTGTGCCACTCGCAGCGGACGCAGAGGTTGTCGAAGTCATTTGTCCCACCCTTAAACAAGGGCACTTTGTGGTCGAGGTGCATTTTGACGCCGTCATCGGGAGGGTGGCGCGAAACCTCCAGACCCCTGTAACGAAGGGGTTCCCGGGTGCACTCCAATGACGCTGGGAACGCGTCAAGGGCGAATCAGGAACGCGGCCACGGCGTCTGGGACGTCACGCAGCTCCGCTGAGTTCACTTTCGAGGTCCCGTATGACGTGCAGCAGCTCGTCCCGCGTGTCATCGGTGGCCACGGCGAGCAGGCAGACACACATCGAGTAGAGCGCTTTGGCCCGGAAACCGGCCGGGTCGACCTCGCCCCGCGCCCACGAGACTGCCGCCCGGCGGAAGCCCTCGTAGCCCTCGGCGACCAGCAGATCGACACGGAGATCGCCGCGCAGCTTCCCCTCGTCAATCGCCTCCTCGACGGCAGTGTGTAGCCGTCTGATCGCGCGGGGGCCCTTGCGGAAGTCGTAGCCCTCGAGGAGCGCGGGCCGGGTCTTGTCGGCGCCGCGAACGACCCTTGCGACGCCCCGCTCGACCACCGCGAGCGCTCGGTCGACCGGCCGATCTACGGACCGGTCGACGTCGAGCCCACGATCGAGGTCGTCGAACGCACCGTCCCAGATGGCCGATCGGATCTCGTCCTTGGACCCGAACAGGTTGTAGATCGTGGGGACCGACACGTTCGCGGCGTCGGCCACCTTTCGCATCGACCACCCGTCGACGCCGTCGCGCTCGATCAGCTCACGCGTCGCGGTGAGGATCCGCTGACGGCGTCGCTCGATGTTGTCCTGCCGCAGTCCCATTGTTTGCACAGTGTACAAAAGATTGTACGGTGTGAAAAGCAACTCCCCCCGGAACGGAGACACCCATGGCGAAGGCACTCGGCCTCGACGACCTCCACACGTACGTCGTCGAACACAGTACGCCGCCCGACGAGATCCTCGAACGACTCACCGCCCGCACCGTAGAAGCAGCCGGCGTTTTCGCTCGGATGCAGATCGCTCCAGAACAGGGCGCCTTCATGACCTGGCTCACCCGCTTGATCGGCGCCGGCCAGGTGCTCGAGATCGGCACGTTCACCGGCTACTCCGCGATCTGCATCGCCCGCGGACTCTCCGCCGAGGGTCGGCTCGTGTGCCTCGACATCTCCGATGAGTGGACCTCCATCGGCCGAGAGGCATGGCGGGAGGCCGGCGTCGACGACCGCATCGACCTCCGCATCGGACCGGCTGCCGAGAGCCTCGCCGCGATGCCCGAGCAAGAGCAGTTCGACATGGCATTCATCGACGCCGACAAGGCGGGCTACGAGACCTACCTCGACCTCGTGTTCCCGCGGCTCCGGCCCAACGGCGTCGTGCTCGTCGACAATGTGTTGCGGAATGGTCGGGTCTTGGACCGCTCGGCCACCGACGACGACACCGTCGCCATCCGGGCCTTCAACGACGCCCGCGTCGGCGATCCCCGGTGGGATCTCGCCATGCTTCCGATCTCCGACGGACTCACCCTGCTTCGGAAGCGCTAGCGGTTGCGCCAGTCCCTCGCGCCAGAACCGACAAGTGGGCGGGACCCCCGTCGCACCTTCGCGTCGCTGAGGTTCCGAAACTACCGGCTGTACTTCTTCAGCCAGATCGTGTCGTTCAGCGGCACATGGATGCAGTCACTCGCCACCGCCTGGCTCGTCATCGAGCTGACCGGCAGCGGCACGGCGCTCGGCACGGTGATGGCGGCGAGGTTTGCCCCCACACTGTTTCTGGCTCCGTTCGGCGGCGTCATCGCCGACCGACTGGACAAGCGTCGGCTGATCGCAGCGACCCAGGCACTCCAGGGCGTGCTCGCGTTGATCTTCGGCCTCGTCACCGTCGCCGGAGTGGTTGAGCTCTGGATGGTCTACGCCCTGTCCGCCGGTTTCGGGGCCATCACCGCGCTCGACAATCCGAGCCGCCAGACCTTTGTGATGGAAATGGTCGGCCCCGACGACGTCAGCAACGCCGTGACGCTGAACAGCGTCGTCACCAACGGTGCCCGCGTGGTCGGCCCTGCCGTGGGTGGAGTCGTCATCGCCACCATGGGAGTGGGCGAGTGCTTCCTCATCAACGGTGCGAGCTACCTCACCGTCGTGATCGCGATGTACCTGATCCGGCGCGAGGACCTCCACCCGGCGGCACGCACGCCGCGCGCGCCGCGTCAGCTCCGGGACGGACTCCGGTATGTGTGTAGCGAGCCGATCCTTCGCACCACCCTGGCCATGCTGGTGCTCATCGGCACCCTCACCTTCGAGTTCGCCACGACCTTGCCGATGCTCGCCGAGTTCACCTTTGCCGCCGGCCCATCGGGCATCGCCGGCCTCACGTCGCTGATGGGACTCGGCGCCGTTGTCGGCGGGCTGATCGTCGCTTCGACGGGACCACCGACGCCGCGGCGCCTCATCGCCGTCGCGGCCGGATTCGGGATCGCCGTCGGCATCGTCGCGGTGATGCCGAGCATCGAACTCGCCTACCTCGCGATGCCCCTGGTCGGCGCAACGAGCATCGCCACCACTTCGCTCTCGAACGCAACCTTGCAGCTCAACTCCGACCCCGCGTTTCGGGGCCGCGTGATGGCCTTGTTCTCGGTCGCGATGATGGGATCGACACCCATCGGCGGCCCGATCGTCGGTTGGGTCGGCGGACACATCAGCCCCCGCGCTGCGCTCCTCGCCGGTACAGCCGGGGCTCTCCTCGCCGCTGCGATCGGCTGGTCACAGTTCCGCCGGCCAACACCGACCCCCGCCCACCGACCCGCTGAACAGGAGGCCCATCAATGAGCGCCGTCGACCAAGCCCTCCCGACGACGACCCTCGAACTCCGCTCGACCGTGGCCGACGACGCAACCGTCACGATGTCGCTGCACGAGGCCGGCGTAGCCCCACCCGACCGCCACGAAGTGACGGTCCGGATCGAAGCCGCGCCGATCAACCCCTCCGACCTGGGGGTGATGCTCGCCCGTGCCGATGTCGCCACCGCTCGGCCGCTTGCCGGTGAGACCACCGGGCTCCAGGCCGACCTGCCCCTGGGCGCGGCCGGGGCGCAGGCCGCCCGGCTCGGTCGGGCGGTGCCTTGTGGCAGCGAAGGCGGCGGAGTCGTCATCGCTGCGGGATCCTCTCCCGAAGCTCAGGCACTGCTCGGACTCACGGTCGGATTCGCATCTGGCAACTCCTACGCGCAGTTCCGCACCATCCCCGTCGCACAGTGCTTCCCCATGCCCCCGGGGACGACGCCCGAGCAGGCGGCGGCTCCGTTCGTCAACCCACTCACGGCGCTGGGGATGGTGGAGACGATGCATGAAGGGGGCCACCGTGCGATCGTCCACACCGTCGGGGCATCAAACCTCGGCATCATGCTCAACCGACTCTGCCAAGCCGACGGCATCCAACTGATCAACATCGTGCGGAGGGCCGAGCAGGCGGAGGTCCTGCGCGATCTCGGGGCCGAACACGTCCTCAATTCGACCTCTGACAACTTCGAGGACGACCTCGTCGAGCTACTCGGAGCCACTGGCGCGACGATCGGCTTCGACCCGATCGGCGGCGGCGAAATGACATCGACACTGCTCGCCGCGATGGAGCGCGCCGTCAGCACTCGCTACGACACGTACAGCCCACCTACGCACAAGCAGGTGTTCATCTACGGAGGCCTCGACCGCTCCCCGACGATGCTCCGACGCGACTTCGGAACCTCGTGGTCGGTGGGTTCCTGGCGACTCCGACCCTTCCTCGCTCGCATCGGCCCAGACCGTGCCGAGCCGCTCCGCCGGCGCGTTGCCAGCGAGATCACGACCACGTTCGCGAGCTCCTACGGCCTTCGGCTCTCACTTGCAGACGCCGTCGACCCCGACCGAGTACGCATCTACTCCCAGATGACCACCGGCAAGAAGGCGCTCATCGCCCCACAGGTCTGAGGGGCGGGGACTCGGGCCCGGTCCGGCGAGCCGTCCGAGTCGTTGGTCGACACTTCGACGCTCCGCGGGAGAGACCATCGAGATCGATACGCAGCCTCGTTGAAGTGGCCCAACGTGCGTGCATCGCCATCGACGACGGCAACCGCACCAAAGCTCGATCCCAAAGGGCCAAACCAGCCCCACCGGTAACCTTCACAGCGAGGAAGACCGTTATCGGCAGTAACGCGCCACATAACGCGCCGCCCTCGCCCTCGTAGCTCAGTCGGATAGAGCGACCGCCTCCTAAGCGGTAGGCCACAGGTTCGATTCCTGTCGAGGGCGCCATGAACCAGCCCTTAGACCCGACCCCGCAGGGCCCGACCTCACACCAAGACGCGCCTGCCTGGTACCGACACGCGCTAGACGTCCCACACGGTGACAGCACCGTCACTGTCGACGGTGCCGACATCCACTACCTCACCTGGGGCGAGCCCGACCGGCCCGGCCTCGTCTTCGTGCACGGCGGCGCCGCCCACGCCCACTGGTGGACTCACGTGGCCGCCCTGTTCGCCAGCAACTACCGCATCGCGGCGATCGACCTGTCCGGTCACGGTGACAGCGACCGTCGTGCCGTCTACTCCCTCAACGCCTGGACGGACGAGGTGGTAGCTGTCGCCGACGCCGCCGACATGGCCGGCCTGCCAATCGTCATCGGCCACTCCATGGGCGGCTTCGTCACTCTGGCCACCGCGGCCCGCCACTCCGACCGCCTAGCCGGCGGCGTAGTCATCGACTCGCCCGTCGTGAAGGCCGACCCCGAGATGGATACGGGCCGCCGTGACAACTTCCGGAATCCCAAGGTGTACCCGGACGCCGCCACGGCCATCGCCCGCTTCCGCACCGTGCCCGAACAGGACCACTACGAGCCCTTCGTGATGGCCGACGTAGCCGCCCGATCCCTGCACCCCTGCAACGGCGGCGTCACCTGGAAGTTCGACCCGCGGATCTTCCTGCCCGACCGCGCTGCCGCCGACGACCTGCTGCCCAGCATCACGTGTCGCATCGCCCTCTTCCGCGCCCAGCACGGTCTCGTCACCGCCGACATCGGCGCCTACATGTACGAACAGCTCGGACGGGTCACCCCGGTCGTCGAAATTCCTCTGGCCGGCCATCACGTCATGCTCGACCAGCCCCTGCTACTGGTCACCGCCCTTCGCACCCTGCTGGCCGACTGGGAACACTCTGTCCCGTTCGAGCGGGATTGACCCAGGGGTTCACTGGTCCGTTTCTCCCGGTGGGTCCCGCATCGGCCTCCCACGACCACTACCGTCGCCGGCCATGGGAATGCGCCTGCATGACACCGCTATAGGCGAGGTCGTCCCCTTCGAACCCGGCCCCAGGGTGACCATGTACGTCTGTGGCATCACGCCGTACGACGCCACCCACCTCGGACACGCCTTCACCTACCTGACGTTCGATCTCGTCGTCCGTCGACTGGAAGACCTGGGTCACGAGGTCCGCATGGTTCGCAACGTCACCGACGTCGACGACTCAATTCTCCCCAAGGCCCGCGAGCTCGGCATCGACTATCTCGAGTTGGCCGCCCGGGAGATGGACCACTTTCGCGCCGACCTGGCCGCGCTAAACCTGCGACCCGCCACGTCTGAACCCACGGCCACCGGTTCGATCGACGCCATGCTCGACCTCATCGGCCGCCTCGAAGCCAACGGCCACACCTACACCGTCGAGGGCACGACCTTCTTCGACGTCTCCACGTGGGACTCCTTCGGTTCGATGACCGGCTACGACGAAGCCACCATGCGGGCGTTCGCCGCCGAACGGGGCGGCAACCCCGACGACCCCCGCCTGCGCAACCCCCTGGATTTCGTACTCTGGCAGGCCAGCGCCGACGACGAACCCTCGTGGGACTCGCCCTTCGGCCCGGGGCGACCGGGCTGGCACATCGAGTGCTCGGCCAGGGCCAGGGCCGACCTCGGTGAGACCATCGACCTCCACGGCGGAGGTAACGACCTGACCTTCCCCCACCACGAGTGCGAAGCCGCCCAGAGCGAAGCAGCCACCGGCCAACCGTTCGCCCGCCACTGGATGCACGTCGGGATGGTCGCCTACGAGGGCACGAAGATGTCAAAGTCGCTGGGCAACCTCGTCTTCGTACGCAACCTGAGACACATCCACGACCCAAGGGCCATCCGCCTAGCCCTCATGGCCCATCACTACCGGGCCGGCTTCGAATGGTTCGACTGCGACATCGACGACGCGATCATCCGCCTCGACCGCCTCGTCACCGCAGCCCGACGCCCCAAGGGTCCGAACCCGGCACCCACGCTGGCTGCCGTGCGGGCTGCACTCGACGACGACCTCGACGCGGCCACCGGCTGCGAAGCCCTAGACATACTGGCCGGGGGGATCCTCTCGGGCACCGGCGACGACCCAACAGCCGCCGCCGGTCTGGCCACCGCAGCAGCCCTACTGGGCATCCACCTCGACGCCACCCTTCCCGAATCCTGGTCACGAACTACGTGATTCCCGGTCCACCCTCGGTAACCGAACCACCCCAGACCTGAGTCGGGCTGGTCATCACAGGCGGGCCGGTGGCGAGCGGACCGTATCCTGATCCGGTGCTGCGATTCACTGACAGCCTGACTGGCGAAAAAGTCGACTTCGTCCCACGCGAAGAGGGAAAGGCATCCGTCTACTGGTGCGGGCCCACCGTCTACGACGTCCCCCATCTCGGGCACGCCCGCAGCACGCTGGCCTTCGACCTGCTCGTCCGCTATCTGCGCTGGACGGGACTGGACGTCACAGCAGTGTCCAACATCAC
Organism: Acidimicrobiales bacterium; assembly: GCA_030747595.1. NCBI lineage: Bacteria > Bacillati > Actinomycetota > Acidimicrobiia > Acidimicrobiales > Acidimicrobiales bacterium. The sequence goes on from JASLKK010000011.1 coordinate 7,730, forward strand.
CGACATCGACGACAAGATCATCAACCGGGCGGCCGATGAGGACTCGACCGAACCCGAGGTGGCCCGCCGCTACGAGGTCACCTTCATTGAGCAGATGGATCGCCTCAACGTCGCCCACCCCGATCTACGACCCCGGGCCACCGAGTACGTCGACCGCATGGTCGAAGTGATTGGAGAGTTGGTCGAACGGGAGATGGCCTACACCACCGATTCGGGCGTCTATTTCGACGTCGATCGACTCGGCGAGTACGGCGCTTTGGTGGGCCGCTCGGTCGACGACCTCCGCGAGGGTGCAGGCGCCCGGGTCGACGTCGACGACGACAAGGCCGACCCGCTGGACTTCGCCCTCTGGAAGGCCGCCAAGCCCGGCGAACCCACCTGGGACTCGCCGTGGGGTCCGGGTCGCCCCGGCTGGCACATCGAGTGCGTGGCCATGTCGCTGCACCTCCTGGGTGACAGTTTTGACATCCACGGCGGCGGCGATGACCTCGTCTTCCCCCACCACGAGAATGAACGGGCCGAGGCACTGGGCTGTGGCCGGCCCTTCGCCCGCTACTGGGTCCACAACGGGATGGTCCAGGTCGACGGCGAGAAGATGTCCAAGTCGCTGGGTAACTTCACCACGCTGGCCGGCCTGCTCGACACGTGGGACCCAAGGGCGTTACGTCTGCTGGTGCTCCAGACGCACTACCGACGGACCATGGAGATCGGATCGACCACACTCGACCAGTCGGCCGCCGCACTGGCCCGCCTCGACCAGTTCTCCGATCGGATGGCCAACGCCGACCTACCCGAGGTCGGACCCGACGCCGACGTAGTGGCTCGGTTCCGGGCCGCCATGGACGATGATCTCGGCTCACCACAGGCCCTGGCCGTGATCTTCGACGCCGTCCGTGACGCCAACCGGGCGTTGGACGCCGAGGACGACAATGCCGCTGCTGCGTTATCGACCGCCGCCCTGGAACTGGCTGGCGTTCTCGGCCTAGTGCTGGGGCGAGCCGCTCCTACCGATGCCAGTGGCAACTCCGACGACGACGCCGAGATCGACGCCCTGGTCGATCGCCGCCTTGACGCCAAGGCGAAGAAGAACTTCGGAGAAGCCGATCGGATACGCGACGAGTTGACGGCCCGCGGCGTGGTGCTCGAGGACACGCCACGCGGCACCGCCTGGCGACGGGGCTGAGGGACTTGTTCTCCCAAGGCACTGTTCTCTGGAAGCTCTGGCACACTCCATCGTCCTGACGGGCCTATGGAGACGACGGCCACGCGTGCGAGGCCTGAGGACCTGGCCCGATCCGTCGCCGCCCTCGCTGACGCTCTGGCCTATGGCTGGGTGACCCTCACTGAGGCCGTGGCCGCAGCGACGCTGGAAGTCGGTGGCGACCCTGATCGGGTCGACCGGATTCTGGACTGCTTCGAGATGCCGTCGCTAGCAGGCTGACCCACGATTCGTCAGTCGGAGCAGGCAGCGTAGAGGCGGTCCTTGAAGGCGGCTTCGTCGACTTGCCAGACCACCCGGAGATTGGGCAGATCAGCCAGGAACCGGCGATCGGGGAGAGCCGCGCCACGGGTGGGCTCATCGAGCCCGACGATAAGTCGTTCTTCTGTGGATTCTGTGACGATCGACTCGTCGAGGGCGACGGCCATAGCGACCGGGTCCGGTAAATCCATACCAACCAGACCTCTGCCGCGACAGAACCGGTCGACCTCTGAATTGATGTCCACCGCGAACTCGCCGAGCCGGCCACACGACCGGAGTCGAGCCGACTCCTGAGGTGCCATGACCGCGTAGGTGCGGCTGATATTCCAGCCAATCATGGTCTTGGCCCCATTGGCGTCGAACACAATGGAAGCCGCTTCCGGATCAGCCCACACGTTGTACTCGCCGAGGGCGTTCATATTGCCCACACCGTCAGGAGAGCCAGCCATCAGGTAGGTGTGGGTGAAGCGAGTGAGTAGGTCGGGATTCTCGTTGAGGGCCATGGCGATGTTGGTGAGTGGTCCGAGTGTTACCAAGCCGTGCCGGTCGGGTTCGTCCGCGGCTACCCGAAGCAGCGCTTCGACGGCATCCTCGGCGCTAGGCCCGCGCGAAGGGGCGGGCAAGTCTGCGCCTCCCATCCCGTCTTCACCGTGTACCGACTGTGCCGTTTCCAGCGGCCGTCGCAGGGGCCGATCAGCTCCTACATGAACTGGTACCGAGCAGTGGTCAACGAGGTCAAGGGTGACAATTGCGTTTCTTACAGCCAGATCCAGCGGGACGTTGCCGGCAACGACCGTGACCATGCGGATTTCCACCTCTGGATCGCGTGCCGCGAGCACGATGGCTACAGCATCGTCGGAGGCGGTGTCAGTGTCGATGACAAGGCTCCGGTCCGTCACGTGCTGGCTCCATGGAGGTCGGTGATGGCTGGCCTCGGTGGCACGTCGGCCGGAGCCCGTTGCGACGCGCGTTCCTCGAGATACTCCTTGTGGTCCTGGTAGTTCCCGTCGATGACGAAGCCCCAGCCGCGGCCGTGTGGCTTGCCGGCAGCGAAGATCGTCCATACCGGACGGTCGCCCAAGGTGCTGACGATGCGGTGGATGGTGTCCGCGTCAATTCGGTTGACCTGCCCTGGGCGGTACCTGCGTACGTCGTCGCCATAAGGACCGCGTTCTTCGATGTAACTGCCCTTCACGATAAGGCTGCGTGACCACGAGAACGGATGGGTATGGGGGTAGGGGTCGCGGTCGGGAAGATTGATGGAATGCAGGAAGATCGAACCGAACGGTGTGTCGAATCGCCACCGCTCCAGATAAACCCGCTCCGGTTCGACAACGTCGTAGATGAGTTGTCGTCGGGCAAACGACCATCGCCATTCGCCATCGACCAGATTTTCTCTACGACGCCAACTCCATTTCATTACGGCTCAGGGTACCGAATCTCTTCCTACGGATCAGAAGGTTGGAGGGTCGAGCCCTCCCCGAACATCAAGTCACGCCTGCCCTGATGGCTACTGATGCCCAGAGGGATAGTTGAATGATCCACCGCCAACAATTGAAGCGACCCGAAAGACCCATCCATGACCCGTCTCGGCTATCAGATTCCGAACTTCACCTACCCAGGTACTTCGGAAGCAGGCATTTTCGATTTAGTCGTAGCCCAAGCCAAGGCGGCAGAAGCTGCCGGGTTTGACAGGGTCTTCGTCATGGACCACTTCTACCAACTTCCGGGAATTGGAAACCCGGAAGAACCGATGCTTGAGTGCTACTCGATCCTGTCAGCACTCGCCCAGCACACGAAGACAGTCCGTCTCTCGGCGTTGGTGACTGGCAACACCTACCGGCATCCCACCCTTTTGGCTAAGGCGGTAACCGCTCTTGATCACGTTTCATCGGGCAGGGCAACTCTGGGGATCGGTGCCGGTTGGTTCCAACTCGAACACGACTCCCTCGGCTTTGAGTTCGGCACGTTCACCGACCGGTTCGAAAAGCTCGAAGAGGCATTGCAGATCGTGATCCCAATGCTTCGCGGGGAAACAGTGAGCCTTGCGGGAAAGCACTACCAGGTTTCTGAGGCAGTCAACTCTCCGCGGCCTGTTTCCCGTATCCCGGTCATGATCGGTGGCAGCGGTGAGAAGAAGACACTCCGAATGGTTGCCCAGTACGCCGACGAGTCCAACCTCGCGACCGGCCCAGTCAGCGACATTCCTCACAAGCTTGAAGTACTAGAGGAACACTGCGACCGCCTGGGACGCGACAGATCTGAGATCGTGGTCACCAAACTGCAGATGGTTTGTGTTGCCCCAACCATGGAAGAGGCGGAATCGGACTTACGTGAGATTGGAGCAGCGAAAGGGTGGTCCGACGAGGTCATCGAGATGGCCAAGATGATCCTGATCTACGGAGATTCCGACACCGTCGGAGAAAAACTCCAGGCGTGCATGGACACCGGCATCGACGGGATGACCATCTGCCTCCCGGCCAATGGGCACAAGATCGAGCGCATTGGCCTCCTCGGCGAAATCGGATTGGCAGCAACGGCGAGTTGACCATTGGGATCGGTTGAAACCTGTCGACCCACTCGGACAGTCGGTTAGCCCACTCGTCCTGCGGTCCGGGTTTTTCGGCGGATGTTCCGCCGGGGGTCAGTCGGTGAACTCCAACCCGTCGAAGTTCCCGTCGGCCCGCCACCCTTCGAGGAGTTGGAAAAACTCGATGGATCCGCCCCCGTAGGGCGCGGCCTGGATGGCGCTTGGTTCGCGGGCTTGCCCTTCGTTGTTGTAGTAGCCGGGGGTGCAGTCCGCGCCGCCGAGCGTTCCCATGGCGCCGAGGCCTTTTTCGACGATGGTGGCTACCCATGCTTCTTCGCCTTGTTCGGACACTTCGACGGTGGCCGCTCCCTGTTGGAGGGCGTGGCCGATGATGTGGGCCAGGTGGGTGGTGAGTTCGTCGAGGAGGTGCGGGAAGTTCGCGGTGAACGCGGCTTGGCTGATCTGCATGAAGAAGCAGTTCGGGAACCCGCGGCTCTGCATGCCGTGCAGTGTCGACATGCCGGTGGCCCATTTTTCGGACAGGGTCTGGCCGCGGCTTCCGACGATTTCGTAGCCGGCCCGGCGGGCGTAGGAGGTTCCCACTTCAAAGCCGGTGGCGAAGATGATGCAGTCGACTTCGTATTCGACTCCGTCGACCACCAGGCCGTGTTCGGTGATCCGGTCGACGCCTTTCCCGGCGGTGTCGACGAGTTCCACGTTGGGTCGGTTGAACGCCGGCAAGTACTCGTCGTTGAACGTGGGGCGTTTGCAAAACATCCGGTAGTAGGGCTTGAGTTTCTCAGCGATTTCCGGGGAGTCGACGAGGCCGTCGACCCGGGATCGGATTTCGTTCATCTTGTCGAAGTTGGCCATCTCGAGGATCTCGGCAATGTCGGCGCTGCCGTCGGCTTGGGCGTCGCGGAAGCGGCGGATCATCATGCCGATCAGATCGGTCCACCCGTCGTCGACCAGGTCTTCGGTTTGGGGCACGCCGGAGACGAGGCCGTTGAAGTTCTCCATTCGCTGTTTCTGCCATCCGGGTTGAAGACCGGCGACCCATTGGGAGTCGGTGGGTTTGTTGCCTCGCACATCCACCGACGAGGGGGTGCGTTGAAACACGTAGAGGTGCTGGGCTGTCTCACCGAGAAACGGCACGCATTGGATGGCGCTGGCACCGGTGCCGATCACCGCGACCCGCTTGTCGCCCAACCGGTCAAGGTCCCCGCCGGGCCCGCCGCCGGTGTAGTCGTAGTCCCATCGGCTGGTGTGGAACGCGTGGCCTTGGAAGTCGCTGATGCCGGGGATGCCGGGGAGTTTCGGCCGGTTGAAGGGCCCGTTGGCCATGGCCACGAACCGGGCTCGCAGAGCGTCGCCCCGGTTGGTGGCGACGATCCACCGGGCGGCATCTTCGTCCCAGGTCATACCGGTGACTTCCGTTTGGAACATCACCCCGTCGTAGAGCCGGTAGTGCTCGCCGAGCCGCCGGCTGTAGTCGAGGATCTCCCGGGCGTACGAGTATTTCTCCTGGGGGATGTAGCCGACTTCTTCGAGGAGCGGCAGGTAGATGTAGGACTCGATGTCACACTGGGCTCCCGGGTACCGGTTCCAGTACCAGGTGCCGCCGAAATCGCCGCCTTTTTCGATGATCCGCAGGTCTTCCACGCCGGCTTCGCGGAGGCGGGCTCCCATCTGGAGGCCACCGAAGCCGCCTCCGACGACGATCACGTCGACCTCGTCGGTGAGCGGCGGCCGGTCGATGGGAGATTCGACGTACGGGTCGTCGGTGTAGTGGGCGAACTCTCCGACGACCTCTATGTACTGGTCGTTTCCGTCGGCGCGCAGCCGTTTGTCCCGCTCGACGCGGTAGCGGTCCCGCATAGCGTCGGGATCGAAGCGGCCCTCGGCGGGGCTGGCAGTTTCAGCCTGCCGGCTGGTGGTACTCAGCGTTGGGGTCCTTCTCCACGGAGCTGCGGTGCTGTCAACAAACGCATCGGTGAACGGTCTTTCAAAATACTCGACTGGTCAGTTGCGGGGCACGTCAGCCCAGGCGATCTCCTTGTCGACCCGCACGTCGCCGGGCAGGCCCAAGATCCGTTCGCCCAGGATGTTTCGCATGACCTCGGACGTTCCACCCTCGATGGTGTTGGCCCGAGACCGGAGAAATGCGTACCTGGGATGGATGCCCGGCCCCCGGAGGCCGGTAGGCCGCTTGCGTTCGTATCCGGCCTCGTAAACCATTCCGTCGGCACCCAGGAGGTCCATGCAGGTCTCGTAGATCCGCTGGTTCATCTCAGCCGACATCATCTTGGTGACCGACCCCTCGGGGCCAGGGTTGCCGGACTTAGAGGTCTCCCGGGCCCGCCAGTTCGTTAGGCGAAGTGCCTCGGCCTGACTCCACAAGTCGGTGACCCGGTCGCGCATCACGGTCCGCGTTACCGGGTCCAGCGAGTCCCTCGTCTCGCCCCACAGATTCACCAGGTCGCCAATGGGGCCCGAACCCTTCTTCGGCACGCCACCACCAAGGGCCACCCGTTCATTCATCAACGTGGTGACCGCCGCGGCCCAGCCGTTGCCGACCTCGCCGAACACCCGGTCGTGGGGAATCCGCACGTCGGTCAGGAAGATCTCGTTGAACTCGGCTTCACCGGTGATCTGGTGCAGGGGTCGAACTTCAACGCCCTCGGACTCCATGTCCAACAGGAAGTACGTAAGTCCCTTGTGCTTCGGCTGGTCCGGATCGGTTCGGGCAACCAACATCCCCCACCGAGATACATGGGCCAGCGTCGTCCACACCTTCTGGCCGTTGACGATCCACTCGTCGCCGTCACGAACCGCCCGACTGGACAGCCCCGCCACATCCGAGCCAGCACCCGGCTCACTGAACATCTGGCACCAGACCTCTTCACCCGTGTACATCGGACGGAGAAGGCGCTGCTTCTGTTCATCGGACGCGTAGGTGAGCACCACCGGCGCGCCCATCCCGATGCCGATCGGGTTGATGTTGAGATCGTGGTAGGTCACCCCGGCAGCCCGTAACTCACCGTCGACCACCGTCTGGAGCCGCCGGCTGGACAGACCCAGACCGCCCAGCCCCTCGGGGAACTGCACGAGGGCGAGGCCGCGATCGAACTGCGCGCCCCGGAACTCGAACTGGTCAACCTGGTCCGGCGGCACGTCGGCCACCAGCTGCCGCGCCATCTCCCGGACCTCTGCTTCGGTCACCTCAGTCATGATCGCTCCCGGTTCACATGGTTGTCCGGGCGGTCCCGGAGCCGGGCGCGAACCTACCCAGCGGCAACTGTCAGCCCCGAACCGGGGACCCGCAGCTTGCGCCGAAGCAGTCGTCCGCTAGCTGACTCAGATGCCCAGACAGCCAGGCTGACTTAGCCGGGATCAGGCGACCGGGTCGCCACCGAACGTGAGCTGGCCCGTCATCTGCGGACTCGCCGGCGAACCGGTCTCAGGAGCGGTCGACGCAGCCATCTCCGTGTCCCACTCGTCGCTCTGGTCCCACTGGTGACCGGCGAAGGGGTCCTCATGGTTCAGTGGTTCTTCTCCCGGCTGACCGCCGGCATCGGCGGGTGTCGCGCTACCTGTCGCAGGATGCCGGTCGACGCCGAGGAAAGCCCTAGCTAGGAGCGGGGTCTCCTCCGTGTCGGGAATCAACTCGGCGACGGGTTCGTCGGCCTCGGTAATCGCCTGTCGGGCCTTCTCGAGGGGATGAACCGCCGCCTCCGATCGAACACCAGGGCGAATGGGCTCCACGTCGGCTACCGGACGAAGAACCTCGCTGGACCTGTCGCCCGCCATGTCGGCTGCCTCGTCGGTCGTCATGGAGCGCCCCGGCAGCGGAATCACCGTGCCGACCCCACGGGCATCGATCAGTTCCCATCCGACTGGCGCCCGGAGACGGTCTATGTGGGTCGCACACAGCACCACGGCACCCGGTCCATCCACCTCGTCGAGATCGTGGATGGTGAAGGTCAGATTAGAAACGTCCATCACCACCAGGACGTCAGCCGGGCCCAGGCAGGCCGAACGCATACACAGATCCCGCATGGGGCTCAAAGGTACTTCCGGACCTGCTTCTCGACGGGGACACCCCCGGACCCCCACCCGGCCCTCAAGCCCTTCGGCGGAACAGCCATGAGCCCTAGGCTCGCCGGATGCTGCCCGTACTCGGCGTCGATGCCGATGACACCCTGTGGGAAAATGAGGAACGCTTCCACGAGGTGGAGCAACGCTTCCGCGACCTCGTGACCCCGTGGGCCGACAGTGAGACGGCCGATGCCGCCCTCCTGGCCACCGAGCGGACCAACATTGCCCGCCACGGCTATGGCATCAAAGGTTTCGTCCTGTCGATGGTGCTCACCGCTGTCGAGATCTCCGACGCTGCGATCGACGCCCGTTCACTGGCCGGCATCGTCGGCTGGGGTCACGAGATGCTGGCCCATCCAATCGAACTACTCGACGGGGTGCCCGAGGCCCTCGACGCGCTGGGCTCTACCCACCGACTGCTCCTCATCACCAAGGGCGACCTGGGCGACCAACTGAGCAAAGTCCGACGCAGTGGTTTGGCTGACCGGTTCTGGCGAGTCGAAGTGGTCCCCGAGAAGGACCCACAGACGTACCGAGACGTGCTGGACCGCCACGGTGTCGACCCCGCCGAGTTCACCATGGTCGGCAACTCGGTGAAGTCAGATGTGCTGCCCGTCCTGGCCATCGGCGGACGGGCTATCCACGTGCCCCACACCACCACCTGGGTGTTCGAGGAACCCAACCCTGACGAACTGGCCGGCGTGGAGTTCCCCATCGTGGATCGGCTCGGAGACGTGTCCAGACTCATAGCCGGCTAAACCCGGCCCGAACACCCGAGTCCGAGAACAGACTCGGTTTCGGATTCCAACTCACGGCCCGCGGCTCAAGTCTTCCTCGCAACCCTCAAGCCCACTTCCGGAACTCAGACCCTCCCCGGGAACACGTACGCGCCGTCGGCGGCTACCCGGGCCATCACATCGGCCACGTCCACCACCCGGGGCCCGTCGCGCACCACCGACAGGTAGACCCGTTCGCCCGCCACCAACCGCCGCTTCCGCTCCCCGTCAAAGGCCAGTAGTAACGGTCCGTTGACCTCCACCTCCTCGCCGGGCGCCAAGCGCCGTGCCTCGGCGAGCCCCAGATCGGCGTAGTGCCCAGGAGCGGTCGGCCCCCGCACCACTCGGTCACAATCCTCAGCCGGGCCGAATCGCAGCAACAGGCCCGCATCCTCGTCCAACCCCACCGGTTCGACCAGTCCACCCACTCCGGCGAAACCGACTGATGCCGGGTCGGCTCTCGATAAAACAGCAGTCCGCAGGTTCGCCGGCTCAAACAACTCGAAGGAACCCAGATACGGATCGTCCACCGCCACCGCGTCGACCAACGCCAGGTCATCTGGGGTCGAAGCACCGTCGGGCCGGACCCGCACCACCATTGCCCGCCGGGTCACCTCATCGACCGGCACCCGTCCAGTAGCCACGTGGCCAGCCGCCGCCCCGGCAATCGTGGCTTCGGCGAGCACCGGGAAGGCATTGTTCGTCCCCGTCGACAACGGAACCACCACCAGATCGGGCCATGCGCGCGCTGCGGCCCGGTTCGTCCCATCACCACCCAGCACTACGACCACCCCGCAGCCGAGATCCCGCATAGCGGCCACCGCGGCCACCGTGTCCTCCTCGGTGAACGTCATCTCGTAATCCAGCCAGTGGAGGTCGAGGCCCCGCATGGTCTCGGTGGCCCGCTGCACGATCCGATGGGTGTCGGTGTGTACGACGAACCGATCGACCCCCGCTTCCCGGGCCCCCAGCACGACGCGCCGAACCACGTTGGCCTTGTCCTCGATGGTCACCGCCCCAGCCGCAGCCACCGCCCGTCGCACGTCGGTGCCCGACCGGGGGTTGACCACCAGGCCGACCGCCAGAGGAAGCGGGAGCGGTGATCCGGCGCTGCCGATCGCGGTGTCGGTACCGGTCGCTGCGTCTGTGTTCGCGTTCATCACGGCAGGTGACCGTAGCCACTCGGTCATGCCCGGGTCCGCTAGGGGCCCCGTCAGAGAGCACACCTATGGTCGATCCGGATGGACGACCATGCCGATCACGCCGATACCGGCGAGCCCCCTCCCGGGCGGTGGCTATCCAGAACACGTGAGCGGATCCGCCGACGGCCGGACTACCGACGCCTCGTCCTCATCACCGCCCTGTTCGGCACCGCAGCTGGCAGTTACCCGGTCACCGTGCTGTCGGCCTCACTCCCCCACATCGCCCGGGATCTGGGCACCACCGACGACATCATCACCTGGGTCATCGCCGCACCCATGCTGGCCTTTGCCGTGATCACGCCGATCATCGGCAAGATCGGCGACCTTTACGGCCACCGCCGCACCTACCTGGTCAGTTTCTCTCTGGGCACGGTTCTGGCCCTGGCCACCTCGCTGGCCTGGGGCATCACCTCACTGATCGTGCTGCGGACACTCGCTCAGGCCGCCAAGGCCGCGTCAGGCCCGTCGGCCATGGCGATGATCCTGTCGGTCTTCCCGCAGCGCGACCGGACCCGGGCGCTCGGCATCTGGGCAGCGGTGGTCGCCCTGTCACCAGCCGTCGGCGTCGTCACCGGCGGACCGCTCGTCGAGTGGTTGGGCTGGCGGATCCTGTTCGTGGTGCAGGGCCTCACCGTGGGCCTGGCCCTGTTGGCCGCTCTGCTCGTCGCCCCGGAGACCCCGCGGCGGTCCGGCATCCGCTTCGACGTGCCCGGCGCCATCACCCTCGGGATCGGGGTCAGCGGACTCCTGCTGGCCGTCAACCGGGGCATCAGTTGGGGCTGGACCAACCCGATCGTGCTAGTCGCCGCGATGACGGCTCCCGTCAGCCTCGGGTTGTTCGTGGCCGTCGAGAACCGGTCCAATGCGCCGCTTCTACCACCGGCACTGTTGCGACGACGGGCCTTCACCCGCCCCATGACCTCCCAGGCGGTCCTGCAATCGGGCTACATGGGGGCCATGGTCATGGCGCCGTTCCTCCTCGAACGGCGCTGGGGGTTCCGTCCCACGGTCATTGGACTGGTGATGCTTCCCCGACCCCTGTCGTTTGCCTTGTGCGCCCGACTGGGGGGCCATCACGACCCGAAGCATGGGGCGCGACGGGTGACTGTCACCGGAATGCTGGTATTCGCGTTTGCCATGGTGCTCGCCGGGGTGGGCGCCCAGCAGCGATGGCTGCCGATGTTCCTCAGTGGGGCGATGCTGGCCGGCGCTGGGAGCGGTTACATCCGGCCTACGGTGGCCAACTCGGTCACCGCTGCCGCCGGAGACGCCGACATCGGGATCGCCGGTGGATCGATGAACATGCTTCAGCAGATCGGCGCAGCGGTCGGTATCACCGTGCTGACCGCTCTGATGGCCGACTCCCTGAGCGGCACCCGGTTCCTGTTGTTGCACCTGGCGGCGGCCGGAGCGGGGCTCGTGGCGGCCTGGTTGGCTCTAGGCATCGAAGACACGCCGGCGGGCAGTGACCCAACTCACCCGCGTCAGCTGTAGTCGTAGAAGCCGCGACCGGTCTTGCGGCCCAGGTGTCCCGCGGCGACCATGCGACGTAGAAGTGGGGGCGGCAGATAGAAGTCGTCGCCGTACTCAGCGAACAGCGTCTCGGCCACCAGCATCATGGTGTCCAGGCCAATCATGTCGCTGAGTTCCAGCGGGCCCATCGGATGGGCGGCACCCAACTTCATACCATTGTCGATGTCGGCGGCCGTGGCGTGGCCGTCGGCATACATCCGCATCGCGGCATTCAAATACGGCACGAGCAACATGTTGACCACGAAGCCCGCCCGGTCCTTGGCGGCCACCACGACCTTGTCCAGCACGTCGGTGGCGAACGCCGTCATCGACGCTGTCACCGCCTCGTTGGTCCGCACCGACGGGATGACCTCGACCAGCTTCATCACCGGCGCCGGGTTGAAGAAGTGGAGGCCGATTACCTGTTCCGGCCGTCCGGTAGCCATGGCGATGTCGATGATCGGAATCGACGACGTGTTGCTGGCCAGCACGGCATCCGGTGAGGTGACCGCCTCGTCCAATGCGGCGAAGATCTCCGCCTTTAGGTCGAACGACTCGACCACCGCCTCAACCACCAAGTCGGCGTCGGCTAGGTCTTCGTAGTCAGTGGTGAAGGTGAGGTTGGCCAGCGCCGCTGCGTGGGCCGCCTCGTCGAGCTTTCCCCGCTCCAAGGCTCGGTCCAAGGAACGTCGGATCCCGACCTCGCTGCGCTCGGCGGCCTCGGCGGACACCTCCTTGATCACTGTGGAGAGTCCCGCCTTGGCTGTGAGCTCGGCCACACCACCGCCCATCTGGCCACCGCCAACCACAGCGACTCGCTGAATGCCCATCACTCGGCCTCGGTCACGGTCACGGACTCGATCACTACGTCGGCCGTCGGCCTATCGCCGGGCCCAGTGGCCACCTCCTGGATGGCGGTCGCCACCTCGACGCCCTTGATCACCTTGCCGAACAGCGCATAGGCGGGCGGCAGGCCGACACCGCTCGGACCAGTAACGACGAAGAATTGGCTGCCGTTGGTGTCCGGACCGGCGTTGGCCATGACCAACGAACCGATCTCGTAGCGACCGGGCTTGGGTAGCTCGTCGGCGAAGCGGTAGCCAGGGCCGCCGCGACCCGAACCCTCGGGGCAACCACCCTGGATCACGAACCCGTTGATGACCCGGTGGAAGATCAGCCCATCGAAGTAGTGCCAGCGCGCTAGGTACACGAAGTTGTTGACCGTCTGGGGGGCAGCGATGGGATCTAGGTGGATGGTCATCGAACCCATGGAGGTGACCATCTCGGCGGTGTATGTCTTTGCCGGGTCGATGACCATCGGCGGGGCGGCCGGGAAGGTGGTCCGTCGTTCGCTGGAACCGTCGACTTCGGGAATCAGATCGGACATGGGGCCTCCTCGGCCTACGGGTTGCTCTTCATCGGCACTGGGCCGGGGTGCAGGCTACGGCGACCCAGCCTTACCTCCGACCGGCCACGGCATCACCCAGTGACGCGCGGGCCTTCGCTACGGTGCCGCGCATGGCACCCCGGTCGACACCGAGGACTCCAGACCCCCGTGTCCTGGACCCCTCGTTGGACCATCCGCTACGGAACGGACCCCTCCATCGGCGCCCTGCCTTCCGCAGGGGGACTCCGTCTGAACCGGCCAACTGGGTTGGTCTGGTATGCCCGTCGTGCGAGGTGGCGTGGCGAGGAGACCCGATCGAGCCGTGCTGGTCCTGCGGATCGGCTGGTAGACGCCCAGCCGGCACCACCGTCGTCAGCGAGTAGACCTGCCCCGGGCACGCGCCGGTCAAAGTTTCCGGGCGTACATCCGAACGGTCTTCCCGGTTCCCTCATCAGACTGTTCCCCGACGTCCGAAAACCCCATGGCGTCGTGGAAGGCCAAGGACCGTTCGTTGCGGGGCACCGTGTTGACCTCGGCACACAGGTGGGTATGCCCGTCCGAGGTAGCCATGAACGCCTCGTAGAAGGCACGACCTACGCCGGCGCGGTAAGCCGATGGATCGACCACCACCCTGTCCACATACAGAAACCTGTCGAAGCGCTCGCTGAACCACCTGTAGTTGCGGCTGTCGTAGCCGATGCCGGGGCCATCGAGGCCTACCAGCAGGGCCGCTGGTCCCGAGACCGTGGAACTGGGCACCTCGGCCACCACGCAGCACCGAGCCACGGCGAAGAACCAGGCCATCTCATCCGGGGTCAGTTCATTGACCGCCGGAACCGCGGCGTTGTTCAACTCGAGCATGCGGTCCAGATCGTCGGAGGTAGCGGGTCGAATCAACACTCGTAAATCCCACCACGGATCCACGACGGGGTGCCACCCGGCGACACCGGGATGACCCCAGATCCAAGGTTTTTGTTCTTTACGCGCCCCTAACGCTTTGGCTGCTTCTTTTGACTATTCGACTCCTACGATTCGACTCCATGACCTCTACGAAAACCGGTGAAAGCACCACGCCCATGGAAACTGCTGCCGCCCGCATGGTCAGCGGCTCAAAGGTCTACGGAACCGGAGACACCGAGGTTCGTGCCCTCGATGGCGTGGACGTCGAATTCGAACGGGGCCGGTTCACCGCCATCATGGGTCCATCGGGGTCGGGCAAGTCGACACTCATGCACTGCTCGGCGGGGCTCGACGACCTGACCTCGGGAACCGTCCACATCGGCGACGTTGAACTCGGTGACCTCTCCGAGCGAGACCTCACTCTCTTGCGACGCGACAAGGTCGGGTTCGTCTTCCAGGCGTTCAACCTCATCCCGACCCTGACGGCTGAGGAGAACCTCACACTGCCGTTGGACCTGGCGGGACGGAAGCCCGATGCCTCCTGGATGGTCGACATCATCGAGACGGTCGGGCTTCAGGACCGCCTCCGACACCGGCCAGATGAGCTGTCCGGCGGTCAACAGCAACGGGTCGCTGTGGCACGGGCCCTGGTCAGTAGACCCGAGATCGTCTTTGCTGACGAGCCGACCGGCAACCTCGACTCGGTAACTGGAGGCGAAGTCCTCAAGTTCCTGAGGGGTGCGGTCGACGATCTGGGGCAAACACTCGTAGTGGTCACCCACGATGCCGGTGCCGCTGCGATGGCCGACCGCGTGCTGTTCCTTGCTGACGGACAGATCGTCGACGAGATGTCAAACCCGGACGCCGACCGTATTCTCGATCGCATCAAGGCCATCGGCGGCTGACCGGGTGCTCCGACTCACCTTCCGGAACATCACGCGCCGCAAGCTGCGGTTTGCCCTCACGACTCTGGCGGTTGTGCTGGGCGTCGCATTTCTGTCGACGTCGTTCTTCCTGACGGACCGACTCCGCGACAGCTTCGATGAGCTCGCTACCGACATCAGTGGGGATATAGACCTCGTCGTCAGAACGTCGATCGACGAAGGGGGCGACCGGATCAACCGTCTCCCCTTTCCGGAAGAGGTTCTCGACCTCCTGACTGATGTCCCCGGTGTCCGAAATGTGTGGCCGACGGTCCAGGCGTGGAACGTGGTTCCCCTCTACATCGACGAGGACGGCGATCTCAAAGCGATCGGCACCAGCGGTGGGGCACCACAGTTCGGCTTCAACGTCACGCCTCCGGACGGATCCGACTACGGAAACACGACGAATGTGAGCGAAGGGAGCCAGCTCTTTCTCACCGATGGCCGCCTCCCAAGCCGCACCGAGTCGGTGTTGGACCCCGCCACCGTCGGCGAGTTCGCACTCGACAACAAAACCGCTGATGATTTCGGGTTTGAAATTGGCGAGACCTACACCGTCAGTGCACCTGGCGGTAACCGCCAGTTCGTCCTCGTAGGAACGGCCAACTTCGGCGACCCGGATGAGGACAAGAACTTTGGCGCCAACCTCAGCCTCTTCGACGAGGAAACCACCCAGGAGATTGCCAACAAGGTCGGGCTCTACGACGAGATCTCGATCTACCTCGAGGACGGAGCGGACGAGGCCGCGACAATGGGTCAGATCCAGGAACGACTCGACCTGGCGACAGACGAATTCAGGGCCGTCCTAGCGGGCCTCCCGGAAGATCAGCAGATCCAACTTTCGGCGTTCGGCCAAACCGAGTTGGAGGTGGTCACAGCTGAAACCAAGATCGCCGAAGACCAGAGCGACTTCGACCAGTTCATAGACATCATCTCTTCGGTATTGCTGGCTTTCGCCATCATCGCCGTGGTGGTCAGTGCGTTCATCATCAACAACACGTTCTCGATCGTGATCGGGCAACGGGTGCGCGAACTGGCCCTACTACGGGCGCTGGGGGCCACGGGTCGCCAGATCAGCAGGTCGGTGAAGTTGGAAGCAGTCGTGATTGGCGTGGTCGCCACAGCCCTCGGCCTCGTCGCCGGCTACCTGCTATCGACGTTGCTCGTCTGGGTCCTCGTGAACATCGGCTTCGGCGATTTGCCTGGTTCGATCCCGGTCCGGCCTCGGACCATTGCGGCTGCCTCGATCGTGGGGGTAGGCGCCACCCTCCTCTCCGCGATCGGACCCTCACGCCGAGTCCGCAAGATTCCACCGGTTGCAGCCCTCCGAGACGACGTTCGACTTACCCCCACCGGTATGCGACGACGCCTCATCGTGGGTAGCGCTGTCGCCCTGGCCGGCATTGGGGCCCTCGCAGCAGGGATGACCATCGAACTGTCCACCCGCGCCGTACTGACTGCAATCGGCGGAGGGGCCCTTGCGGCATTCATGGGCGTCTACCTACTCAGTCCAGCAGTGACCCGGCCGGTCGCCATGGTGCTTGGGTGGCCCATCCGCAAGGTGTACCGGATACCAGGACGACTGGCGACTGACAACGCCCGTAGAGCCCCACGCCGCACAGCGGCGACCGCCGCAGCCCTGACCATCGGACTCGCCCTGGTGAGCCTCGCCGCGGTTGTGAGCGACTCCATCAAGGCGACGTTCCTAAGCACCCTCGACCAGAGTGTCGAAGCCGATCTCTTCGTCTATCCAGGAACGTTCAACCCGCAGGCAGGCTTCTCAGCCGAGTTGGGTTCCGACCTCCAGAACCTCGCAGCCGAACAGCCCGACCTCGTCGAGTCGGCCATGACGATGCGTTGGACCATGGGTGGGGTGAAGATCGGGGGTGACTTCAAGGACTTGGTGGCCGCCGAGTTGGAAATTCTGGCCGAACATATGAACATTCAGGTGATCGAAGGCTCCGAGTCCGGCGCCGGAACCAACGGATTGCTGGTCCACGTTGATCCGGCAGGTGACCTGGGACTTGCAGTTGGCGATCCAGTCCCCATTGATTTCCCAGGTGGTCGAACGAGCGAGTTGACCGTGGCGGCGATCTTCGAGGACTCAGCCCTTCTTGGGAACTGGGTGGTTGATGTATCGGTCTTCGACACCTACCTTCCAACCGCTCCTGTTTCTTGGATCTCGGTTTTGTTCCCTGATGGCGCTGACGACATTTCCTCCCGAGCTGCTGTCGAGGTGTACACCGACTCCTACCCTCAGGTCGCCGTTGAGGACCAATCCGAATTCCGCAAGTCCCAAGAAGATCAACTGGACCAGTTGCTGTCCATCATCCAGGTATTCCTCGGCCTTTCTTTGCTCATTGCCGTTCTGGGCATCACCAACACCCTCGCCCTGTCGGTCTACGAACGGACCCGGGAACTGGGCCTGCTTCGAGCGGTCGGCATGACCCGACGCCAACTCCGGCGCATGGTCCGCTGGGAAGCGGTCATCATCGCCCTATTCGGTGGCCTCCTCGGCGTAGCCATGGGCGTGCTGTTCGGCCTAGCCGCCATCGCGGCGATCCCACAGGAGTTCGTCGACATCGTGTCGATCCCTTACCAAAGCCTGCTGGGCTACCTGGTGGTGTCGGGAATCTTCGGCATGGTGGCAGCCATCCTCCCAGCCCGCCGGGCGGCCAGACTCAACGTGCTTGACGCCATCTCCCACGCATAGGCACTACCCCGGCCTGGTGATGGCCATAGCGGCCAGCGCCCGGCCCCAGGATTCGGACGCCGTCATGAGAAAACCGGTGACCGGCTCTCGTGAAACCGTGGGGAGAAGGGTTGTGATAGCGGCGGGCGCACCCAGCCGACCGACCCCAATCAGTCAGACAAGGCGGCAGGGAGAGGCTCGGTGTGAACCACGGCCACTCGCTTGGTGGCGCGGGTGAGCGCCACGTACAACGCCCGCATGCCCTGGGACTGCTCCCGCAGGATTCGGGCTGGTTCGACCACGACCGCCCCGTCCACCTCCAGGCCCTTGACCAGTCCGACGGGCACCACGGTTACCCGGGCGTCAAGGCCACGACGGGTCGGGCGACCGAAGGCCACGCCGGCCCGCTCGAGAGCCTCCTCGACGTCATTGGTCTGGGAATCGGCAGCGATCACGGCGAGGTTGCCGGCACCTACCGACTCCAACTCGACACGCACCACTTCGACCAGGCCTTCAAGCTTCTCGGCCTGTTCGCCGGTCAACCCGATGAAGCGGGGTGCCTCGCCGTCACCGCGCACAGAGCGGGGTGGAGCGAGGTCCGGTGCGGCCACGGCCAGCACCCGGGCCGCCACATCCATGATGGGCCCCGGGATCCGGTAGCCCACGGTGAGCTCGTGGCGGACTGTCGGCTTCCGATCAGGAAGGTGGGCGAGGATCCCCTCCCAGTCATCGTGGGCCCACGAACCCGTGGCCTGGGCGATGTCGCCCACCACAGTCATGGACCCGTTCAACGACCGGCGGTCCAGCATCCGCAGGTCCATCGGTGAGAGGTCCTGAACCTCGTCAACCACGATGTGCCCGTAGGTACGGACCGCATCACGGGCCTTGCAACCTGGTCGGGCCCCCAATACAGCGCGGGCCTCGTCCAGCAGAGGCGCATCTGACGCCGTCCAGTACACGTCGTCGGCCACCTCCTCCCGAGGCCGGAAAAGTGCGTCGACCTGATCGGCGGTGAGGGTCCGGTCGGCAGCCCGGATCAACGCACGCGACCCGAACAGATCGTTCAGCAGTTGCGCCGGCGTGAGAACCGGCCACATCCACTCCAACGCCTCACGCACGATCATTTCGCCCCGGATCCGTTCGCGCACCGCCTCGGGATCGAGATCGCCCCGACCCGATGCGACCAGCGCCTTGTAGAACTCTCCCTCCACGAACTTGCGAGCAGCGTTGTGGGTCCGGTAACGACGCCTCGCTTCGGACACGATGCGACTCGACTCCTCAACCGACAGGCCCAGCCACTGCAGGCCGTACCCAAGCCGCAGATCGGAGCGGAGCGGACGCTGACGGGTCCTCACGGCTCGCGAGATGAACCTGACCATGCGGAGGTCACCCTTAAGGCGACCCTTGTTGGCCACCTCACGACGGTCGTCGATCCGAACGCCGCCGACGACATCGCCAACGGTGGCCAGCGTGACCCCGGCCTCGCCGAGCGACGGCAGAACCTGCTCGATGTAGGCGAGGAACAGTCGGTTGGGCCCGACGACCAGCATGCCCTGGCCCTCCAACGGGAAGCGGTGGGTGTAGAGCAGGTAGGCCGCACGGTGGAGGGCTACCACGGTCTTGCCGGTCCCCGGGCCGCCCTGCACGGCGTGCACCCCGGACAGGGGTGCACGGATGATGTCGTCCTGCTCGGACTGGATAGTGCCGATGATGTCACCGAGACGTCCGGTTCGGCTCGTCTCCAACGCGGCGATGAGCGCACCCTCGCCCTTGAGGCGGGTGCCATCGCCGTCACCCTCCCGGAACCGTTCAAGGTCACCGAACAACTCGTCCTCGAGGCCCAGCACGGTACGACCGCGGCTCACGATGTAGCGACGGCGCTGGAGGCCCATGGGCGCCAGACCGGTAGCCCGGTAGAAGGCCTCGGCCACCGGGGCCCGCCAGTCCACTACCACCGGGTCCTGTTCCTCGTCCCAGACGCCGACCCGGCCGATGTGGAACACGCCGCCCCCAGCTTCGACCTCTTGGTCTATACGGCCGAAGACCAACGAGGCATCGCCCAGATCAAGGTGCTCGAGACGGGCCACCACTGACTCGATGATGGCCTCGCGTTCGAAGCGGGCCTGGTTGGTCCCACCCTTACCGACCTCGACCATGCGGGTCAGCTCGAGGGCTCGTTCACGGGCTGCATCGAGGCATGCATGGGCGTGGTCGATGTGGGCCTGCTCGGCCTCCAGTTCTGGGTGCTCGTGGACGTTGTCGCTCATAGTGCTCGGCCCCGCCGGGGCGCCGTACGTTCATCAAAACTGGCCGATTCGGCGAATTCAGCCGAAGATCGATCCTATCGGTGGTCCGTGGGGCGACCTCAGCACACCGGAAGGCCCACAGGTGGCGGAAAAGCCCGGTCCACGTGCGACGATGGGCGTCGTGATTCTGGTGTGCACATGACAGCCGTCGGCCTGGTGCTCGGCTCCGGAGGTCTCCACGGCGCGGCCCAACACGCTGGCGCGCTCGCTGCACTGGTCGAGGCGACCGGATGGGATCCACGAACAGCCGACGTCGTGGTGGGTACGTCGGCCGGTGCCACCACCGCTGTGAGTCTCCGGGCCGGCCTGTCGGCCGCCGACCTCCACGCTCACTACGCCGGGACGCCGCTGTCAGACGAGGGTCGGGCCATCGTCGACCGGGTAACCACGCCCCTCGACCTCGGCGGGCAGGTAACCGGGGAACCGGCCGCTGAAGAACGGTCCGGTTCCAGTTCCGGCGGCCCATGGTCCTGGCGGCCGGCCAATCCGTTGCTGGTATTGCGGGACCTGTGCTCCACCGCTCGGCCCCGCCCTGTGGTCGCCCTCGCTGGGCTGCTTCCGACGGGCACCCGCGACGGTTCGTCGCTCAGCGCCCGCAATACCGAGATCCATCCTGATCCGTGGCCCGACCAGCCAACCTGGATCTGCACGGTGGATCTCCAGACGGGTAAGCGGGTCGTGCTGGGACGTGACGATGTGGACGTGGCGATCGGGCCGGCGGTGCAGGCATCGGCGGCCATTCCCGGCTGGTTCCGACCGGTGGAGGTCGACGGCCGTCGTCTGGTCGACGGCGGCGTGCACTCGACCACCAATGCCGACCTGGTGGCCGCTCTCGGCCTCGATGTCGTGGTGATCTCGTCGGTCAGGACGGTCGGGGGTACGGCCGGGCCCACCGACTACCGGGGCACCGTGGCCCGCGCCTGGCACGCCCGGACCCTATGGCGCGAAGTTCAGGCCATCCGTCGCCGGGGTACCGCTGTTCTGGTCTTGGACCCCACGGCCAGCGACCTGGCCGACCGCAAAGTGCTGGCCGACGGATCTTCGGATCGGAATAAGCATGGCCTGTCCGATATCTGTGAGGCAGCCCGGGTCTCCGCTCTGGCCCGCCTCGCCTTGCCTGAAGCCACCCGGGCACGGCGACTCCTGACCAGTGCCGCCGAAACTCCCCGGTAGCGTCGATCCGTGGACGATCCCTCCCTCAGAACCAGCCCCTTCTTGGCCGCGTGTCGGGCCGAACCACACGACCACACTCCTGTCTGGTTCATGCGCCAAGCCGGCCGGTCGCTCCCCGAATATCGGGCCGTTCGGGGGACGGGCAGCATTCTGGACGCCATTGCCGATCCGGAGCTATCCGCCGAGATCACCATGCAGCCGGTCCGACGCTACGGCGTCGACGCGGCCATCCTCTACTCCGACATCGTCGTCCCGGCCCACGCCGTCGGCTTCGGTGTCGACGTGAAGCCCGGCCTCGGGCCAGTAGTAGACCGACCCTTCGAGCGGGCCGCCGACCTCCAACGTCTCCGCCCGCTGGAACCCGAGATCGATACCCCGTACGTGCTTGAAACGGTCCGACAGGTGGTAACCGAGGCCGACGTACCGCTAATCGGCTTCGCCGGGGCGCCATTCACCGTGGCCTCCTATCTGATCGAGGGTGAACCGTCCCGCACCTATGGGAAGACCAAGGCCCTGATGCTCGGTGATCCGGGCCTATGGCACGACCTCATGGAACGTCTGGCCGACATGGCCATTACGTCGTTGCGGTCCCAGATCGACGCCGGGGTGTCGGCCATCCAGCTGTTTGACAGTTGGGCCGGAGCGCTCAGCCCACCGGTCTACGAACGATGCGTCCTGCCGTACAGCCGACGGGTGTTCGAAGGGGTGGTCGACACCGGCGTGCCCCGCATCCACTTCGGCGTGGGAACCGGTGAGATCCTTCCCCTGATGGCCGACGCCGGCTCCGACGTGGTCGGTGTGGACTGGCGGGTGCCGCTGGACGAGGCACGTCGTCGACTCGGGCCGGACGCCATCCTCCAGGGCAACCTCGACCCCGCGGTCTGTCTCGGTCCCCTCGAGGTCATCGAAGCCGAGGTGGCCGACGTCCTGGCCCGCAACGGTGGTCACCCCGGGCACGTGTTCAATCTCGGCCACGGCGTGCTTCCCGAGATCGACCCTGCCGTCCTGGAACGGGTCGTTTCTCAGGTCCACGCCTTTCCACTCGGGGCCTGATCAATGGTCAGCCGGATGCCTGAGCGACGGGTACCTGCACGTCAGATATTGGTGATCGGTGGCGGCATCACCGGCCTGACCGCCGGATACCGACTAGCCGTCGACCACCCTGAGATCGACGTCACGGTGCTCGAGGCATCAGACCGGCCCGGTGGTTACCTGCGTACTGGGCCTCTAGACGACCCGATGCTGGACGGGCTGCCGATCGATGCCGGCGCCGATGCGTTCCTGGTTCGGGTGCCGTGGGCCCTGGACCTGTGCGTGGAGCTCGGCATCGATAACGAGCTGGTCTCTCCGTCGGCCCGAAAGGCCTCGTTGTGGTTGGACGACGCCCTGTGGCCCATCCCGTCACCCAACGTTCTAGGCGTGCCACTCGACCCTCGAACGGTCGCCCCCGGGCTGCTGGCACCAGCCGACCTAGAACGGCTGGCCGGCGACGGCGTGCCCGACGTGCCTATCGGCGGCACCCTTGACGGCGCCCGTGGAACGAGCGGCGATCTCAGCGTCGGGGCGGTCATCCGGGCGTGTGTCGGTGACCGGGTGTTCGAACGGCTCGTGGATCCGATGCTCGGCGGGATCAACGCCGGACGGGCCGACGACCTGAGTTGCGCCGTCATGGCGCCCCAACTGCTGGCTCCTGCCCGATCCACCGAGGGCCTACTGGCCGGTCTACGGCGGACCGCGGCCGCTCCTGCCGCTCCGGTCTTCAACTCACCGGCGGCCGGGATGGAACGAATCGTCGAGGCCCTGGTGGCCGTCCTCGAGGATCGCCTCCGCACCGGATCTCCGGTCACCCGCCTGGATCGTGCACCTGACGGCGACACTTCTGATCGACAGGTCGCGGGCTGGGTAGCCACCACCGCGTCTGGGACCTATCGCGCCGACGCCGTGGTCCTCGCCGTCCCGGCCCACGTGGCCGCCACGCTTGTGGCTCCCCATAGCAGCGACGCCGGTCAGTTCCTTGCCGGCTGGCGCCACGCCTCGGTGGCGTTGGCCACCTTCGCCTTCGACCGGGCCGACCTCGAGGTTCCCGCCGACCAGAGCGGCTTCCTCGTTGGTCGGGCCACCAACCAGGGACCGAGCCCACTCATGACCGCCTGCTCGTTCGCCGGATCCAAGTGGGCCCATCTCGACCACCCGGAACGCACCGTGCTGCGGGTGTCGTGCGGTCGGATCGACGACAAGCGTCCCGCCGGGCTGACCGATGATGAACTAATCGCCGCGCTGCGGGCCGACCTGGCCACCACCCTGGGCGTCGAGGCGCCACCCACCGCCATCCGCCTCGAACGTTTCCCCGACTCGCTCGTGCAATTCCCGGTGGGTCACATCGACCGGATCACCGCCCTCGACAGCCTGCTGGACGACGCAACGCCCGGCCTATTGGTGACTGGAACCGTCCGCAACGGGGTGGGCATTCCGGCGTGCATCCGGTCGGGCACCGAGGCCGCCGAGGCAGCGGTAGCCGCAGCAACCAGATGAAATCCGGGCCTCTGGGCAGGCTCGCGGACGGCGACTGTGTGCCCGGACCGGGATTTCCTCCAAACCGCCGTGGTCCGGGGCCTCCGGCGTGGTTCGATGGAGGGATGTCCCCGGCGACCACCCCCGCACGCGACGCTGCCGACTCCCGCCCTGGCAGCGGCACCGAACACCCAGACGAACTCGGCCTCCTCGATGACGAGACCTCCGTGCACCTGTCAGTCGAGCGGACGTTCTGCTTCGCCGACCTCAGCGGCTTTACCCGCCTAACCGAGGAGAAGGGGCCCCACGAATCTGTCGAGATCCTCGAGGAGTTTCGTGCGATGTCCCGTCGAGTGGCGGCATGGCGGGGCGTACGGGTGGCCAAGTGGTTGGGCGACGGCGTGATGCTGGTCGGCACCGAACCAACGCCGACCATTGCCTGGGCTGGACATCTGATCGACCACTTCGCCACCGCCCGCAAGATCAACCTGCGGGTCGGGCTGGCCACCGGCGAGGCCCTGTTGTTCGAAGGCGACGACTACATCGGTAAGCCGGTGAACTTGGCAGCCAAACTCTGCGCGGTGGCAGCACCGGGCGAGATCCTGGCAAGCTGCGAGGTAGCCGACCTACCGTCGTGGATCCGCGTTGAGTCGGTCGACGACCTCAATATCCGTGGTGCGGGCACCTTCGGGGGCATCCAGCGCCTGGCCGTCGTGGCCCACTGACGTGACTACTCATTGACGGTTGATCGTGAAGTCTGGGTGCCCCGGGGGCTGGCCGCTGGGCTGCTGATCGCCGCGGCGGTCCCCCCGTGGGGATGGTGGCCGGCCGCCTTTATAGGGCTGGCCCTTCTGGATCGTCTGGTGGCCGACCGGCCGCTCTCATCGAGGTTCCGTCGGGGCCTGCTGGTAGGAGCAGCCTGGGCCTTCCCGTCAACGGTCTGGATGCTGGACCTGACCCCGGTCGGCTGGCTGGCCGCCGGCCTGCTTCACGCCGGATGGCTGGGCCTGGCCGCCGCCGCCGTCCCACCCGGGAGATGGCGACGCCTTGGCCTTGTCGGCACAGTGACCCTCGCCGAACTCGTTCGGTGGAGTGTGCCGTTCGGCGGTGCCCCGTTGGCCAGCATCGCGCTCGGACAGGCCGGTGGTCCGCTGGCACCGGTAGTCCGAATCGCCGGCCCGCTGCTGCTGGTGGCGCTCACAGTGGCCGTCGGCATGGGCCTGTCGGTGCTGTTTGACGGGCGTCGGGCCGACGGTGCCTCGGCAGCCACCGGGGCCGTGGTCGTCGCCGTGCTGGCCGTAGCAGTCGTCCTGTCCGCCGTGGCTCCGACCGGCCGACCGGTGGGCACCCTTGACGTGGCCGTTGTCCAGGGCGGCGGACCTCAGCGCACACGGGCCACCCCGACCGGTGCCGCCCGTGTGTTCGCCAACCAGTTGGAGGCCAACCAGCAGGTGGCGACACCGGTCGACCTGGTGCTTTGGCCCGAAAACGTGGTCAACCCGGTGCCGCTGCCTACCTCCGGATGGCGTCTTGAGGACCGCCTCTACGCTGACGACGCCATGACCGCCCTGACCGCCGAGGCGGCCCGCCTGGATGCCGTGCTGGTGCCTGGCTGGTTTCACCGGGCGGCCGACGATCCGACGGCCAACCTCAACTACCAGACGGCGATCGAGCCCGACGGCACGGTGGCCGACCGGTACGACAAGGTTCGCACGGTGCCGTTCGGTGAGTTCGTGCCCATGCGGGGGCTGGTCGAGTTGCTGGCCGCCGACATGCTTCCGTCGAGGGATCTCAGACCCGGGACGGGCCCAGCGGTGCTGGAGACTTCGATAGGGACCATGGGGGTGACCATCTCATGGGAGGTGTTCTTCGACCACCGGTCACGCGACGCGGTCCGCCACGGCGGCGAGGTCATCCTCAACCCGACCAACGGAGCCAGTTACTGGATGACCCACGTTCAGACTCAGCAAGTGGCCTCAAGTCGTCTACGGGCGCTAGAGAACGGACGGTGGGTGCTCCAGGCCGCACCCACCGGATTCAGCGCTGTCGTGGACCCGCAGGGCCGGGTGCTGCAGCGCACAGCAGTCAGCGAACAGGCGGTGCTCCATCACCGGATCGAACGCCGGACCGGCCTGACGTGGGCTACTAGGGCAGGGGCGTGGCCCATGGCCATCCTGGCCCTGGCACTTTGGTCAGGCAGCCTGGTCGGCAGCCGATTCTCGACAGATCTCGCTTCAGCCAGGCGATCGAGCAACTGACGCCCAGACTCTGTGCGGTGCAATCAGGTAGTCGCCCGGGAACTGTTCGGTCAGTACCTTTCGGAGCTGGGCATCGAAGGCGGCAGCGGCTTCGGCGCTGAGATCCAAAATTGCCGCGCTGGCTCCAATACGCCGATGCCAGGACTCCACTGCGTACGGGACGTCGATGTCGAAAGTGAAGGTCTCGAGCACCTCAAGGCCCGCATCTTCTAGTTGGCGTCTGACCGACGGACCGGGGTCTCTGATGCCTCCCAGCTTCCACGATGGGTTGTGGGTCTCTATGAGTGCCTCTGTAACCCCTGAGACCGTGCCAGGTAGAGGCAACCAATCGAACCCGCAGACTGCCACGAGTCCGCCAGCTAACAACAAGCGTCGCACTTCAGATGCAGCTGCCTCGCCGTCGAACCAGTGCCAGCACTGGGCTGCGGTGATCACATCGAACGACCCCGGCGAGAAGCCTGTTTCCTCTGCGTGGCACTCCAACCACTCGATCTGCAAGTCCGCTTCAGCAGCCAGGTCACGGGCTGCGGCGAGCATCCGTACGTCTATGTCAACGCCGGTAACCGTGCAGCCCCTAGAAGCAAACTGCCTGGCAAGGGTTCCTGTACCGCAGCCCAGATCCAAAAGCCTCTGCCCAGAAATCCCGACACCTAGAGCCACCAAACGCTCAATCCCCGCTACTGGAAAGTCAGCCCGGTGGAGTGCGTAGTCATCTGCTAGCGACCCAAACTGGTGGCCGCTGACACCCCACTTTTCGACCATCTCAGGTCTCCAACATCAGTGTGGCCGGCCCCTCGTTGATCAGGTCGACGACCATGTCGGCCCGGAATCGGCCCGTAGCCACCTCGATCCCCCGCTCCCGCAGGCTCGCGACCAGCCGGTCGATCAGCGGTTCAGCCTGGTCGGGCTTCGCCGCGGCCAGCCACGTAGGTCGTCGCCCCTTGGAGGCGTCCCCGTAGAGGGTGAACTGGCTGACCACCAGCACGGCCCCGTCCACGTCGACCACCGAGAGGTTCATCACCCCGTCGGCATCGTCCATGATCCGCAGCCCGGCCAGCCGCTCGGCCAACTGATCGGCCTCGGTGGGACCGTCATCGTGGGTCACCCCCACGAACACGCACAGACCATGGCCGATGGCGCCCACTAACTCATCAACTGCATTACCAGCCGGCGTCCCAGGCACCGTGACCGAGGCCCTCGAAACTCGCTGCACCAAAGCTCTCACGGTGTGAACCTATGACGCGAAAAGCGCATCCCGCAGCCACACACCCCGATACCGACTGACACCACGCCCGGTGGAGGGATCAACGCCCGACGCCGCCAGACTTGACGGATGTCCAATTTCCCCGGCGACGCCCCTACCGGCCATACAGACGAACCGCTTCGCATCGCCTACCTGGCATACCGCGGTAAGCCCCACTGTGGCGGCCAGGGCGTCTACACCCGACACCTGACGAAGGCCCTCGCCGACCTCGGGCACCACGTTGAGGTTTTGGCCGGCCCCCCCTACCCGGTGCTCGACGAGCGGGTCGGGCTGGTCACGCTGCCCAGCCTCGAATTGTTCAACGACTACTTCCCAATGCGCAAGGCACGAGTCTGGGAGATGAAGTCCAAGTGGGACGTCGCCGAGGCGATGTCGTTCAACACCGGCAACTTCTCCGAGCCCATGGCCTTCTCGATGCGAGCCTGGGAGCACCTTCGTGGCCGTCGCGGCGAGTTCGACCTTGTGCACGACAACCAATGCCTGGGCTGGGGGCTGCTGCTCATGAAGCAGCGCGAACAGTTGCCGGTGCTCTCCACCATCCACCATCCGATCACCGTGGACCGACGGATCGAAATCGAGCACGCCCGGACCCGCTGGGAGGAGTTCGGCAAGCGTCGCTGGTACGCCTTCACGAAGATGCAGACACAGGTGGCCAAGCGGATGACCCGGGTCATGACCGTCTCTGAATCGTCGGCCGGCGACATCGCTGCGGACCACAAGGTCGACCCGGACCGCATCAACGTGGTGCCCGTTGGCGTGGACCCCGACCTGTTCCTCCCGGTGCCCGGCGTGGATCGCGTGCCGGGTCGAATCGTGACCACGGCCAGCGCCGACGTCGCCATGAAGGGCCTCAAGTACCTGCTGGAAGCCATCGCCAAGCTGCGTACCGAACGCCACGTCGAGCTGGTCATCATCGGGAAGCCGAAGGAGGACAGTGCCTCGACGAACGTGTTCGAGGACCTGGGGCTCACCGACTGCGTGTCCTACGTGCACGGAGTGCCCGACGAACGCATAGTGGAGCTGTACAGCGAGGCCGAGCTGGCCTGCGTGCCCTCGCTCTACGAAGGGTTCTCACTGCCGGCTATCGAAGCCATGTCGTGTGGCGTGCCGCTGGTGGCCACCACCGGCGGGGCCCTGCCCGAGGTCACCGGTACCCACGGCGATACCTGCTTCCAGGTGCCGCCCGGCGACAGCGATGCCCTGGCCGCCATGATCCGCACTGCGCTGGACGACCCAGACGCCCGCCAGCGGGTGGGCGCGGCGGGCCGCCAGCGCGTCATCGACCAGTGGAGCTGGCGACACACTGCGCTTCGCACCGTCGAGCAATACCGCTCCCTTCTGGCAGAGACCCAGCAGGCCGGCTAGGCGCCTGATCACCTGCCTTCCAGAACCTGACCCATGCTGACCGCCGACTACGAACGACTGGGCCTCATAGCCGGGGAGACCGTGCTGGACCTGGGCTGCGGATTTGGCCGCCATGCCTACGAGGCCCTGCGGCGCGGCGCCCACGTGGTGGCGTGCGATCTCGGCTTCGACGAGCTGCGTCAGGTCCGCTCCATCGGCGACGTGATGCGGGCCGACGGCGAACTGACCAACGACGTCGTGCTGGAGACGGCCAACGGCGACGCCATGATGCTTCCCTTCGCCGACGGCTCCTTCGATCGGATCATTGCCTCGGAGGTCATGGAACACATCGACGACGATGCTGGCGCCCTAGCCGAACTGACACGCGTGCTGCGACCGGGAGGCGTGCTGGCCGTGACCATTCCGGCCCGTCTGCCTGAACGGATCTGCTGGGCGATATCAGACGACTACCACGCCCCAAATCAGCCCGGTGGCCACGTACGGATCTACGGCAACGGCCAGTTGCGGGCCCTCATGGCCGACGCTGGCCTCGAGCCCACCGACGAACACCGGGTCCACGCTCTGCACAGTCCCTACTGGTGGCTTCGATGCGCTGTGGGGCCCAACCGTCCCGTTGCCGATAGCCGTCTCGTGTCGCTCTATCACCGGTTCCTGACATGGGACATCGTGAAGGCGCCCCGCACCACAAGGCTCGCTGAACGCCTCTTGGCCCCGGTGCTGGGCAAGAGCCTCGTGATCTACGCCCGCCGGCCCGTCGCTGGCGCCCCCCCGATCCCCCATCGAGACGCATCAGACGGACCCGGGACCAGGGAGGGCGAGCATGTCGCTGCCTGAGGTCCCGGGCGTCCTGAACGCCGAACAGCTGGTGGTCACAGCCGGCACCATTGCCGAGTGGCAGCTACCCGACGGGATGATCCCGTGGGTCCCCGGTGGGCATGCAGACCCTTGGAACCACACCGAGGCCGCCATGGCTCTCGCGGTAACCGGCCACCTTGATCAAGCCGAGGCCGCCTACCAGTGGTTGATTGCAACCCAGCACGAGAACGGCGCCTGGCACCAGTACTACGTGGCCGACGGCGTGGAGGACCCGAAGTTCGACGCCAACGTGATCGCCTACGTGGCCACTGGGGTGTGGCACCACTGGCTGTTGACCGGCGACCGAGGCTTTCTTGAGTCCATGTGGGAGGTCGTAGAGCGGGCCATCGACTTCGTGCTCGACCTGCAGACGCCACGTGGCGAGATCCTTTGGGCCCGCCACCCCGACGGCACGCCGTGGTCCTTCGCCTTGCTCACCGGATCGTCCAGCATCTGCCACAGCCTCCGATGCGCTGTGGCGGTGGCCGAAGAGACCGGTCACGAGCGTCCCGACTGGGAACTGTCCCTCGGCCATCTGGCCCACGTGGTGCGGACCCGGCCCGATGGTGCGTTCACCCCCAAGGACCGGTGGGCCATGGACTGGTACTACCCGGTACTGGGCGGGGCGATCAGCGGCAGCGACGCTCTGGCCCATCTAGATGCCCGGTGGGACGAATTCGTGATCATGAACCCTGCCGACGGTGCCATCGATGGAGTTGCCGACGGCGGATCACTCGGCGTCCGCTGCGTATCGGACAAGCACTGGGCGACAGCGGCTGAGACCAGCGAGTGCGCTATGGCCTACCTGCTGGCCGGTGACCGGGCCACGGCGACCGACCTGTTCCGGGCCACGCTTCCCATGCGTCAGGCCGACGGCCGGTACCTGACCGGAATCGTCTACCCAGACCTGGTGACCTTCCCGACCGAGGAATGCTCGACATACACGTCGGCTGCGGTCGTGTTGGCCGCTGACGCTCTGGGCGGATGCAGCCCTGCTTCGGGGGTCTTCGTCGACCACCGCTCTCTGCCCGACCTGATTGCCGTGGACGGGCTACCTCTGAGAACACCGGTCACCGAGAACGACTGAGTTCCCGTTGTCGACCCGCCTCCAGTATGTGGCGGCAGTCCCGTACCCGCTAGCGGGCGTGTTGCCCAGACCGGGAAGCGGCGTCAGATGCCGGAGCCGGTGCGCCGTAGGACTCGGAGCGACCCGACCGCGTTGACCTCGGTGAACGCCCCCGATCCGACTGCTCGGCTCCAGATCTCGAACGGCGGGCGACCGCCATCGGCCGGAGACGCGAAGACGTCGTGGATCAGAAGGAGGCCGCCGATAGTTAGATGCGGTACCCAACCCTCGTAATCCCGATGGGCCGGCTCGGTGCCGTGCCCCCCGTCGATGAACAACAGGGCGAGCGGGGTCTGCCACACGGCAGCCACCGATGGTGAGTCCCCCACGATGGCCACCACGGTGCCCTCCAGCCCGGCATCGTGGATGGTGCGCCGGAAGATCGGCAGGGTGTCCATCCGACCGATAGCCGGATCGACGAGGTCGGGTTCATGGTGTTCCCAGTCGGCCTGGTTCTCTTCTGAACCCCGATGATGGTCCAGGGTGAACAGTTGGCGACCGGCGGCTTCAGCCGCGGCGCCGAGGTAGCAGGCGGACTTCCCGCAGTAGCTGCCGATCTCCAACCACGGACCGTCGATGCCCTGTTGTCCGACGCTGCTGGCATGGTCGAACAGGGCGAGTCCCTCGTCGGGCGGCATGAAGCCGCGGGCGGCTACCGCATGGGCCAGTACCTCGGTGGAACGGTCCGACCGGGCGTCGTCTGTCGAGAAGATGCCTCCGGGAGAGGGGGCTTCAGGTACAGAATCCACCGATTCAGATTCCGTTGGAGTCTCCGCCGGCGATCTCTCCCGCCGGGGCTTCAGCCTTGTCCCCCCAGATCACGTGATGAAAGATCAGGTACCGCACGATCCACAGGGCTGCGAAAGCGCCGGCGTTAGCCAGCTGAACCGACAGGGCACCGCCGAAGATGGAATCGACCACGCCGACCGCTGCGGTCGACAGGAACAACCCGGCAAACGAGAGCATCCAGAACGGGGCGATCTCGCCCACCGTGTGTCCTCCTTGCTCCTGTTCCCAGACGTAGTGGCGGCTCAACCAGTAGGCGGGCCAACTACTGATGGCCACCGCCGCCATGTTGGCGAAGGCGCCGGGCCAGCCGATGACGCTGTGAAACAGGAACAGCAGGGACTGGCCGATGAACACGTTGATGAGTGACACCCGGGAGAACCGGATAAGCGTCGCTCCATGTTCCCGCCAGAGTCGCACTGGAAGAGAGAGGGGGTTGGACACCACAGATGGGGAGCCTAACGATCCCCATCCGCGGCGCCGCCCTAGTACCCAGCTGGTTCACCCGCCGCACTGTCACCCTGGATTCGATGGCCGAGGAGACGGTCGGCCACCCACTCAGAGAGCGAGCGGGCTACGACACCCGGAGCACCGCTGACGGGAAGGGTCCCAGCCGTAGCGCTGCGGGACGCGTCCAACAGCAGCCGGTCTAGGTGTGATCGGACCTCGGCGCGCCACCGATTCTCTCGGCGGCCTGCCAGGGCACCGGCAGCGACCTGGGCTACCAGGTGGGCATCGGCGACATCCGCGAGTTCGTCCACGCCGACCCCGGTGGTGGCCACCGTCGAGATGATCCTCGGACGGGTGCCCGTACCCGTGCCGGCGCGCCTATGGCCGGTCAAGTCCGAGAGGTCGAGCATGAGCTCGAGGTCACGCCGTGTATCCGCGGCATCGGGCCGATCAGACTTGTTCACCGCAAACACGTCGGCCACCTCGAGTAGACCGGCCTTGTTGGCCTGTACCGCGTCACCCATGCCCGGGGTCACCACCACCAGCACGGTGTCGGCCGTGGAGGCCACGTCGACCTCTACCTGGCCGACGCCCACCGTCTCGACGATCACCGGGTCAAATCCGGCCAGCTCTAGCACCCGCACCATGCCGGGCACGGCGAGCGCTAGGCCTCCTGCATGACCCCGGGTGGCCATGGATCGGATGAACACGCCCGAAGCCGTGGCCTCCGCCATGCGAACCCGGTCGCCAAGGATGGCACCCCCGGTAAGTGGGGACGACGGATCGACGGCCAGTACGGCCGGCCGTCGCCCCCGTTCGACCAGTCGGGTTGTCCAGGCGGCGACCAGGGTGGACTTGCCGGCACCCGGTGGCCCGGTCAGACCGATCACGTGGGAACGATGCCCGTTGCCAGTCGCTCCGCCAGAAGCCCTTTCGCCGAGTTCCGACCAGGCCCGTTCGGCCACCTCGTCGGCCGGTGGCCCGCCCCGTTCGACGAGGGTCAGGAGCCGAGCGGTGGCCCGACGTTCGCCACCCCGGGCGGCGGCCACTAGTTCGGCAATGGACCTGGTCTCCCCGGGCACCGCCGATCAGCTCCGGGTGTCGGCGGCCGCCCGGATGCAGGCCACGACCTCCTCGGCCGAAGCCCCCGGACCGAGCACCCCGGCCACGCCGGCGGCGGCCATGGCGGGTCGGTCTTCGTCGGGGACGATGCCACCGATCACCACCGGCACGTCCAGTCCGGCGTCCGCCAGCGCCTGGACCATGCGGGGGGCCAGCGTCAGGTGTCCGGCGTTGAGCATCGAAATGCCGACCACGTCGACGTCCTCCTGCTCGACCGCGTCGATGATGGTGTCTGTGGTCTGGCGTAGGCCGAGGTACACGACCTCCACGCCGCCGTCACGCAACATCCGGGCCACCACCTTGAGGCCCCGGTCGTGGCCATCCAACCCCAACTTGGCCAAAACGACCCGCAACGGCGTCTCGTTCATCACACCACCGCCCGTTCTACGTATGTCCCGAACTCGGCCTCGAGCGTGTCGACGACCTCGCCGACGGTGGCCCGGGCCCGGACGGCATCGACCAGAGCAGGCATGAGGTTGACGGTGGGCTGGGCGGCGTTGGCGGCCACCTGGGCCAGCGTCGAGGCCACCACTGCGTCATCGCGCTCCTGTCTGACGGTAGCCAGGCGTTTGCATTGGAGGTCCTCTGTGTCCTGACTGATGCGCAGCAAGCGGCGGCGCTCCGGATCATCGCCCTCGGTGAACGCGTTGACGCCCACCACGATCCGCTCTCCGGCGTTCACCTCACGCTCGTAGCGGTAGGCGGCATCGGCGATCTCGCCGACAAACCAGCCGCTGTCGATCCCGGCGTACACACCCTCGAGCAGCGAGCCATCCCCTAGACCTTCGAGGTGGGCGAAGACCTCCTCGGCCCGGCGTTCCATCTCGTCGGTCATCCACTCCACGTAAGCCGAACCGCCCAACGGGTCGGCCGTGTTGACCACACCGGTTTCATGGGCGATGACCTGCTGGGTACGGAGGGCGACACGAACCGCTTCCTCACTCGGAAGCGCCAGGGCCTCATCGTAGGAATCGGTATGGAGGCTCTGGGTGCCGCCCAGGACGCCGGCTAAAGCCTGGATGGCCACCCGGGCGATGTTCACCTCGGGCTGATGAGCAGTAAGCGACACGCCGGCGGTCTGCGTGTGGAACCGTAGCTTCAGGCTTCGTTCGTCATTTGCGCCGTAACGATCACGCATCCAGCGGGCCCAGAGGCGCCGAGCCGCCCGGAACTTACCCACCTCCTCGAAGAAGTCGTTGTGGCTGTTGAAGAAGAAGCTCAGCCGCGGGGCGAAATCGTCGACGTCCATGCCGGCGGCCACTGCCGCCTCCACATAGGCGAACCCGTTGGCCAACGTGAAGGCCAACTCCTGGGCGGCCGTCGAACCGGCCTCACGGATGTGATAGCCGGAGATTGACACCGGGTTCCAACGGGGCATTTCGGCGGCAGTGAATGCCATGACATCGGTGACCAGTCGAACCGACGGGCGTGGCGGGAAGATGTACTCCTTCTGGGCCTGGTACTCCTTGAGGATGTCGTTCTGGAGCGTGCCGCTCAGGTGACCCCGGGTGACACCACCCTCCTCGGCGACGACGACGTACATGGCAAGGAGGATGGGCGCCGGCCCGTTGATGGTCATCGACGTGGACACAGTTCCCAGGTCGATGCCGGCGTACAGGTCGACCATGTCCTCGACGGTGTCGACGGCCACCCCGGCACGGCCAACCTCGCCAAGTGCCCAGTCGTGGTCCGAGTCGCGGCCCATGAGCGTGGGCATGTCGAACGCCGTGGACAGGCCGGTGCCCCCGGCGGCCAGTAGTTCGCGAAAGCGGGCGTTGGTGTCGGTAGCCGTGCCGAAGCCAGCGAACATCCGCATGGTCCACAGGCGGGACCGGTACATGTCGGCGTGCACCCCCCGGGTGTACGGAAACTCGCCGGGTAACGGTCCGTCGCCGTACACCCGGTCGACGGGAATCCCCGACAGGGTGCGATACCGGTCATCCGGTGACGATGCTTCCGAGGTGCGACCTCTGGCCCTACCGGTGTTCTTATCAGTCATCCCTCAAGGGTACTAGGACATCCGACTATCTACCAACCAACTGTCCCGCTACGCTGGAGGGATGCCTCCCCCGGACGCCCCCCTCCCCTTCGACCCGATCTCCGAGGCCCGTCGCAACTGGGAGGCCAGAGGTTGGGGAGCCGTGGACGCCATGGCAGCCGCCACGTCGATCACCCGGGCCCACCAGATCCTTCTCAAGCGGATCGACACGACCCTCGAGTCGTTCGACCTGATGTTCAGCCGCTTCGAGGCTCTGGCCCTGCTGTCGTTCACCCGGACCGGCACCATGCCCATGGGTCGCATGGGCGAACGGCTCCAGGTGCATCCCACCAGCGTCACCAACACCGTCGACCGGTTGGAGGCCCAAGGGCTGGTGGCCAGAATTCCCCACCCGACTGACCGGCGGACCACGCTGGTCGAGATCACTCCTGCGGGACGCACACGTGTCGAGAGGGCTGCCGCCGCGCTGGGCGACGTGGGGTTCGGTCTGGACGGCATGAAGACATCGGATCTGACCGCGGTCACCAACAGCCTCCACTCGCTGCGCGCCGCCGCCGGGGACTTCTGATTCCGCTCATTACCCGTAACGGGTCCTCCTGCCACAGGTCCTCCAGTGCCCGGCCCTCCAGAAGCGGGTCCGACGGCAACGGGTCCGCTCCCCTAGGGTCCGCCCCGTGATCGTCTCCACCGCTATCGGGCTTCTGGCCCTCGTGATCGGCCTCATCATCGGCTGGCCGGTGCTGGTGCTCCTGTCCATCATCTTCACCATCGTGCAGATAGTGATGCTGGCGGCCAAGACCGCCGTAGAGCGAAACGACGTGAAGGTGGCCGAGCGCCTGGCGGCCAAAAAGGCCCGCCACGAACGCGGCTGAGCACCCATCGCTGGATCCAATCGGTCCGGCGGCCTCCGGACCGATTGGACCTCCGGGCCGACGATCCGGCAGGCTGACACC
This sequence comes from Acidimicrobiales bacterium, assembly GCA_030747595.1. Lineage (NCBI taxonomy): Bacteria > Bacillati > Actinomycetota > Acidimicrobiia > Acidimicrobiales > Acidimicrobiales bacterium. The sequence continues at coordinate 43,398 of JASLKK010000011.1, forward strand.
ATGTCTGACACCACCTCAACCACACCCACGGCCCGGCCAGCAGATATCGCCGCCCACCCGAAGCTAAACATCGTCTACCGGACCGATCCTGACCGGATCGCACCACTGCTGCCACCGGGGATTGAACCCACCGGCAGCCCGAACGTGTACGTCGGGATCTACTGCGTACCCATCCGCAACGAACCCGAGTACGGCGTGTCCACCAAGGTCGACGCCGTGTGGAACGGAATCGAAGGCCAGTACTCGTTCGGGATCGGTATCGACCAGGAAGCGGCGATCTTCGTCAGCTCCGAGACCAACGGCCAGCCCAAGTTCCCGTGCACTACCCGCTACTTCCGCCTCGGTGACCGCATCGAGGCCACCTGTACCCATCAGGGGTACACGTTCCTGGAGTTCCGGGGCACGGTCACCGGCGAAGCGGACACCGACGGGTCCGATGTCGTGCACGACGAGTGGTGGACGAAGTACTCCCGGGCCATCGGGGGCGCCGAGGGCCAGTGGGATTTCCCCCCGCATGTGGTGCACGTCCACCAGGTCAGCGAACCGGTCCACGTCGAGACCCTCGACGGCGAGCTGGTGCTGCGGGACAGCCCGTGGGATCCATACACCGAACTCCTGCCCATGGAAGACCTGGTTGATGCCCGACTGGTGACGTCCCGACACAAGGAACGCTCGATCACCAACGGCGGGCCCCTAGATCCAGTGACCTTCTGGCCGTACGCCGACACCATTGGCGGCTCGCGTTGGCCCGGCGAACGTGGCGGCCCGAAGTTGGCCTGGTAGCAACCGCATCTAGATCCGAGAAACAGGAGCACACCCGTGCTGAGCAGGTTTGACGACTATCCGATCCACCAGACGCCCGATCCGATCGCCATGCCGGCATCCAGCGACAAGGACGTCTACGAGCGCTACTGGTTCAACGGCTACTCCACGACCGGCGATATGTACTTCGGGATCGGCACCGCCCTGTACCCCCACCTGGGGATCCGAGACTGCGGCATCAGCATCGCCGTGGACGGCGTACAGCACGCATTCCACGCCTCGTGTCGAATCGAGGGCGACCCGGCCGACCAGATCGTTGGACCGTTCCGCCTGGATGTCCTCGAGGCCATGCGTTCGTGCCGGGTGGTGCTCGAATCCAACGAGACTGACTTCGCGTGTGACCTGACCTTCGAAGGCCGGACCGGCAACGTGGAGGAACCCCGGCACCACTGGGGTGGCGACATCCGCCGCACCATGGACACCACCCGGTTCACCCAAATGGGTCGCTGGGCGGGTTGGATCGAGTTCGACGGCCGTCGCATTGATTTCGATCCCGACACCACCCGGGGCACCAAGGACCGCTCCTGGGGCATACGGCCCCTGGCCGGCGGTGATCAGCGAGGCGCCCCGGTCCCGCCGGCCCGATCCAGCCTCTTCTTCCTGTGGGCACCGCTGAACTTCGACGACCTGTGCGTGCACTACCAACTCTTCGAGGATTCGCTAGGGCGGCCGCTGTCCAGCGTGGGCGCACTGCTGCCCACCTACGACACGCTGGCCGACCTGCCAGGCATCGAGGACCCGGGGGCCCGCCACATGCGGGCCCATGAGCACCGCCTGCAGTTCGACGCTGGCAGTCGACTGGCCCATACCGCCGACCTCTCGTTCACTGCGGTAGACGACGGATCACGCCACGAGTTCCATTTGGAACGGATCTTCACCTTCCGGATGAAGGGCATCGGCTACCACCACCCCGAATGGGGCCACGGCGCATGGAAGGGCGACCTGGCCATGGCTTCGGAGAAGTGGGACATGGACGCCGTTGACGACCAGGCATTCGAGAACCAGCACTGCCAGCACCTGATGCGGGCCGCTATGGGCGACCGGGTCGGCATCGGCGTGCTCGAGCAACTGTGCGTCGGGCCGTACAAGCCCTACGGATTCGACGGGTTCGTCGGCCGTTCCGGCTGAGCTCAGCCAGCCGGGGTCTCCCCGGCGCCAGCAGCGCTCGCCCGCCTGCGAGCGGCGCGACCGGAACGGGCCGGTACCGGGGTAGGTGTCATCGAATGATCGAACCGTCGGTACCAAGCTCGAAAGGCTGAGAGGTCGGCTCCAGTCGGACCCACGTCCGGGACCTGGGTGCCAGTGACCGTCCGGACCATCACGGAGAACCCGTCCACTGGGGTCACGTGCACCACTTCGTCCGCACCATCAGGCAGCCGGACGACCAGCGCACCCGGGCCGCACACCCGGGCCCGTAGCCCGTCCGGCCCGATTCCCACCCACATACCGGGGTCATCAACGGAAGGTGCTCCGTCGATCGCCCCGGCATAGGCCAAGATTCCGGCCAGCACGTCCTCAGGATGCCCCGGACGGACCTCCGGTCTATAGCCGGCCTCAGCGGTGGTTCGATATCGGGTTTCAACGCCGGTGTCTGCGACGGCGTCGAGAACAGGCGGTGGCGAGGTCGGCGGCTCACCCTCACGACCGTTGAACGCCCACACGGTGCCGCCGACCACCTCGGTGGGCCACACCCTCAACCGGGCCGTTTTCGGGATGGGGCCATCGGCGGCCGACGTGCACGCCCCACTGTGGCTGAAACACCACTCGTGCAGCGGGCACACCACCTCGTCATCGTCGATCCGTCCGCCGACGGCCAAGTCGGCGCCCAGATGCGGGCAGACCGAGTGGGTGACCAGTGCCCGACCGTCCGGAGTCCGTCCGACAGCCAGGTCCTGACCGAACACGGCCAACGGAACAAGGACACCCACGGGAAGATCGTCGACGCCAGCCACGGCGAACCAGCCCACAGGAAACGGCGGCCGATGCAGCGGCGGTCCGACCACCCCGGCTACTCCTCCTCCTCGTCGTCGGGCAGTCCGTCCCCGGCATCGAATTCGTCAGGGCTACCGGACACCACCGGGATGAGAGCCTCGGCGGCCACCATCGGGTTGGGGAACTCCTTGACGCCACAGACCTTCCCATCCCGGAAACGCCAAAGGGCAATGTAGGTGTTTCGGTAGGGCCTACCGGTGTGGGTCACGTGGCCGTCGGACTCGTATTCCACGACCAGCAGATCGGGATCCAGGCACTCGTGCACGGTAGTCAGCGAGAGGGTGAACACGAAGGTGCCCAGGCGCGAAGCCAGGTAGTTACCGATCTCACGACCGCCTTCGAGACGCACCGGTGGGTCGGCAAACGGGAGCTCGAGGACCCAGTCCGGGGTGTAGCACTCGGACAGTTCGCCTGCCCGGCCGGTCCCGAACAGCGAGATGACGTGCTCGAGCAACGCCCGGTTGGCCGCTCGTCGTTCGACCTGGCCGCCCGATGCACGATCGTCGGACGCCTCAGCCACGGCTTAGTCCCGGTACGACGGGTCGTCGCGGTCGAGCAGGGTCTTCTGCTCGGCGAAGTGGGCCACACCCTGGTCGGTGAACCGGGTCCACATGCGGGCCACCGAGTCGGCCAGATCGTCGCCCATGGGGCTGAGCGGTCGACCGGTGCTCAAGGCCAGCACCGTGGTCCGACAGGCTCGCTCCAAGAAGTAGAGCTCCTCGAACGCGTGGGCCACCGACTCACCGACCACGGTCACCCCGTGGTTGCCCATCATCATCACCGAGTGTCCATCGATGGCCTCGGCCACCCGGGCACCCTCGACCGGGTCGTCGGGCGGCCCGCCCATCTCCGAGTCGTAGACGATCCGGCCCCAAAACCGGGCCGGAGCCGGGTGCACCGGGGGAATGGTCGGATCGGTCAGACCGATCAGAGCTGCGGCGTACGGCGGGTGGCAGTGCAGAACGGCCCGGGCCGTGGGGATGCGCTGATGGATGGCCCCGTGGATGCACCAGGCCGAAGGATCCGGCGCATCGGGTCGCTCCATGGTCGACGGGTCGTCGGCGTCCAACAGGATCAGTTCGCTGGCCCGAACCAGAGAGAAGTGCCGCCACTTCGGATTGCAGAGGAACCGCTTCCCGTCGGGCGAGACCGCAGCGCTGAAGTGGTTGGCCACCGACTCGTGAAGGTCGAATCGGGCAGCCAAACGAAAGGCAGCTGCCAGGTCGACGCGAATCTGAGCCTCGTCGAGTTCCTCCAAGCCTGACGGTTCACCCTCCGCGTAGTAGACGTCAGATTCGTCAATGGTGGTCATGGCGTCAGTCTGGTCCAGTTCCGCCGTCGATACGAGCCCCGGATGGTCCAGCAGCCCAGCGGCTCAACGGCTACGGAGCTTGGGATCCAGTGCGTCCCGCAGGCCGTCGCCGATGAAGTTGACGCTGATCACGGTGAGTGAGATGAGCACCCCCGGTCCGACGACCCGCATCGGGGTCAGGTTGATGAAGTCCTTACCGTCGTACAGCAGCCGACCCCACGTCGGGAAGTCCGACGGGAACCCGAGACCCAGAAACGACAGCGCCGACTCGGTGATGATGGCGACCGCCATGCCGAGCGCCGCGGCGACCATGACCGGGCTGAGGCAGTTGGGGAGAATATGGCGGAAGATCACGTTGCGGCGCCGGGTCCCGATGCTGTGGGCGGCGGCCACAAACTCCTGCTCCTTGATGGTCAGCACCGCGCCCCGTACCACCCGGGCGGTCTGCATCCAGCTGGTGATGCCGATGATGAACACGATGAGCATGAAGATGCCCTGTTCCGGACCGAAGGTGGCCCGCAGACTGTCACGGAACAACATGATGATGACCAGCAAAAGGGGCAGCACCGGCAGGGCCAGGAACAGATCGGTGAGGCGCATGAGCACCCCGTCGAGCCGCTTGAAGAACCCGGCCAGAACACCGATCGTGGTGCCCAGGAAGACCGACAACGCCATGGCCGTGATGGCCACCAGCAGTGAAATACGGCCCCCAACCATGGAGCGGGCCACCATGTCACGGCCCAGATTGTCGGTGCCCAACGGATGGCTCCACGTCGGGCTCAAGTTTCGCATCTTGATGTCGATCTCGACCGCGTCGTAGGGCATCAGGTACGGCCCGACGAAGCTGGCCACCGTCACGAACAGGAAGGCACACAGGCCTACGAGAGCGCCCTTGTGACGGCGAAACTGGCGCCAGACGTCGCCGCGGAGCGACCGGTGCTTGGGGCCCGCTCCCGACGCGGTAGCGACGACCACCTCCGGGCTCGCGAGGACCTTGGACTCAGTCATAACGGATCCTCGGGTCGAGCATCCCGTAGACCACATCGGCGACGAGGTTGAACAGCACCGTGAGTGCGGCGATCAGGAAGGACAGCGTCTGGACCATCGGAATGTCACCACCGTGGATCGAGCTGATCAGCAGGTGGCCAATGCCGTTGATCCGGAAGATCTGTTCGGTGATGAGGGCGCCGGCGAAGATCCCCGGCACCTGCAGGGCGATCAGGGTGACAACCGGGATGAGGCTGTTGCGCAACACGTGGCGCACCAAGACCCGCTTCTCCTTGAGGCCCTTGGATCGAGCTGTCCGGACGTAGTCCTCCGAGAGGTTGTCCAGCATCGACGACCGGGTGAATCGGCTTAGGGCCGCGGCGTTGAACATTGAGAGCACGCCCACTGGGAGCACGATCTGTTTGATCTGGGCCACAAACGAACTCCAGTCGGTGACCTCGAGCGTCGTGTCGTAGTACGACGGGAACCAGCCCAGCTTCACGCTGAAGATGACAATGGCCAACAGGCCGGTGAAGAAGGTCGGCACCGAGTAGCCCACCATGGAGATGAAGGTGCCGATCTGGTCGAACACCGAGTACTGCCGGTAGGCGGAGATCACACCGACCGGGACGGCGATGAGGATCCNGAACACGAAGGCCAGGCCCATCACCCATGTGGTCTGGGGAAGACGCTCCGCAATGGTCTCGACCACCGGACCTCGTGACTGCCAGGAGATGACCCGGGTCCGCTCGCCGCTGCCGATCTGGACGTTGAACAGCTGTTCGATCAGGCTGATTGGCTCGTGGATCATGACCTGCTTGACCCACAGGAGCCACTTGACCAGGAACGGGTCGTTGACCCCCATGGACTCGCGGATCTGTTCCCGAACCTCTCGGGGGATGGTTAGCGGCAGGTGGGAAGTTGGATCGCCGGGCGCCAGATCAAGGATGGCGAAAATGATGAAGCTGATGGCAACCAGCGTCGGCACGGCAATCGCCGCTCGGCGACCGATAAACCAGAGCATCTCCCTCCCCCTCTCTCGCCTAGCGGGCCGAAATCATGAGGCGGGATCCCGCCGAAAACGAACCCGACCGGAGGGGCCCGCGGCACAGTATGCCGCGGGCCCCTCCGGTCTGACGGTTCTCAGATCAGGTCAGGACGATTAGTCCCGAGCCCACTCCTCCAAGTTCCACAACTCTGCATCCCATGGGTTGAGCTTGTACCCGGTCAGCGAGTTGGACGCTGCCGAGACGCTGCCCCGGTGGATCAACGGAATGATCGAGTAGTTGCCAACCACCAAGTCGTTCAGGGCAATGGTGATCTCGTTACGGCGATCGATATCCGCGGTCTGGGTCAGCTCGGCGTACAGAGCGTCATACTCGTCGCTCTGGAAGCGCTGAACATTGCTGCCCTGCCAATTGGTGCTCTCGCCGCTGATGTTCGACGAGGTCCAACTGCCCATGTAGGCCTGCGAATCCACACCAGCTGCACCGTTGGTGTACATCTCGATGTCGGCGTAGAACTTGCCGTAGGTATCCGGGCTACCCGGATCGCCACCGAAGAACACCGAAGCATCAATGTTTCGAAGTTCGGTATCCACACCGATCTTGGCCCAGTCCTGCTTGACGAGCTCCTGGGTGGCCTGACGCACCGTGTTGGTGGACGTCTGGTACAGGATCTTCATCGGCATGCCGTCGGGCGTCTCGCGCACCCCATCACCATCGGTGTCGAGGTAGCCAGCATCGTCCAACAACTGGTTGGCCAGATCGATGTCCTGGGTCAGACACTCGTCGTTAGACGTCGACGTCTGGGCAGGCGGCGCAGGCCACACGTTGCAAGTCGGACGACCGGCCTCGCCGTAACCGACGTCGACCATGGTCTGACGGTCCAGGGAAATGGAGAGGGCACGGCCGACCACCGGATCGGTAAGGAACGGGTGGGGGTTGGTGCCGTCGAGCCACTCGGAACGGTCGTCGCCGAGACCCGGGTCCGGGTTGGTCTGGTTGACCATCATGCGCTCGACCATGGTCGAGAAGGCCGAGATGACCCTGCCCTTTCCGCCGGCCAACATGCTGGCCAGGATCTCCGGCTCAACCTGCAGGTTCCATGCATAGTCGGCTTCACCGAGCTCCAGAACGGAGCGGGCCGTCGAGGGAGCATCGCCGCCGCCCTTGATCACGACACGCCCGAAGTAGGGCTTACCGTCGGGCACGCCGCGGTAGTTCTCGTTCATGACGTAGACCGCGGTGTCATTCGTGGTGAACGACTCGATCTTGAACGGACCAGTACCGATCGGACCAAAGTTCTCATCCGTGCACTCGGCCGAGGCCGCGCCCACGCAGTCGCCGAACTGGGCCCGAGAAATAACCGGGAAACTGTTCGAAACGAACGGCACGTAGGGGAACGGAGTCGCCTCAGCAAAGTTGATCGTGATCGTGAGATCGTCGTCAGCAACCACAGAGGTCACACCGTCGAAGCCCGACGCACCGGTACAACCGGTATCGGGATTCGAGCAGTACTCCCAACTGAAGACCACATCGTCGGAGGTCAACGGGGTGCCATCAGAGAACACCACACCCTCGTGCAACTTCCATGTGATGCTGGTCAAGTCCTCGGAAACGCCACCATTGGCAACCGTCGGGATCACGGTGGCCAGCGCGGGAACGAGCACGCCCTGGTCATCGAACTCGGCCAACGGCTCAAGGATCACAGAAGAAGCATCACGGTCCTTCCAACCACCCGACAGGTACGCGTTCAGCGTGGATGCGGCCTGCCAGTAAAGGATGGTCACGGTGCCGCCTTCGCCGGCGCCGCTGGACGTCATCACGACTTCGACGTCGCTGATGTTGCTCAGGAACGACGTGTTCACGAACGCGTCATAGGAGTCCAACGCCTCAGGGATCTCACCCTGCTCGACGAAGAAGTCCATCTGCTGCTTCATCACGTCCTGGACGGTCCCGCCCAACCACGCGTCGGACAACTGGGTCGCCCGATCCGGGAACGAGAACATGTCCAGTAGGGCATTGGAGCCCTCCACCGTCATGCCCGCCGCTTCGGCAATCGTGGCCTCCAGGGCACGGCGGCCACCGGCGTAGGCCGCGTTGGCCTCCTCGGTCACCTGCAGGAACGTCTCGACGACGTCCGGATGATCGATGCCGAACTGGGTCGGGATCGAGATGATGTCGAAGACGCGGATGCCGATGGCCTCCTGCTCCGAACCGGTCATCACCAAGTTGCCGCCGGCGTCAAGCATCGACAGCACACCGCCGCCGAAGGCACACGCCATGGCCACGTCGCCGCTCTCGAAGGCTGCAACCGCTGCCGCACCACCGTCGGAGGGAACGTGCTCGAAGCTGTCCAGCGGCACCCCGAGGTGCCCCAGCATCTTCAGCAACTTGTAGTGGGTGACGTTGCCGACCGGGGCGTAGATCTTCTGTCCGGCCAGTGTCTCGGCCGCGTTGGCCGCCGTCACGCCGTAGTCCGGATGCGCTACGCAGTTGTCGGCGTCCGCATAGCTCACGGCCACACCGACGATCTCCAGTTCGGACCCTGAGGTCACGAAGTTGGCGAACGGGGTCAAGCCCTGGCTGTAGGCAATGTCGATGTCGCCGGACTCCATGGCCAACGCCATGTCGCCGCCGGAACCGAACGGCAGCCAGTTCACGGTCATGCCGAGACGCTCGTCGTAGGTCTCTTCAACCTGGGCGACCTGGTTGGCCGTCGGCCACTCCAGGAAGTACGCCACGTTCAACTCGGACAGCGACTCGGCCGGAGCCTCGGTCGCTGCCGGAGCCTCGGTCGCTGCCGGAGCCTCGGCCGCTGCCGGAGCAGCTGCGTCATCGTCGCTGCCGCATGCCCCCGCAACCAAAGTAAGGGCCGCTAGTACGGCGACCAGACGAATAATTTTCTTCAAGGTGATTCCCCTCGTTTCGAAGCACGGCCATTCAGCCGAGCTTCCCCTCCAATGACTAGGTGACTTTAATCACCTAGAAACCGAACGCTCAACTTGTCGCCCATGACGATTAGACGACGATCCCCGCTAGTCAGCACCCCAAAGGCGCGGCGGGGCCCAATACCAAGCCCCAGAAGCCTCGGCCATGAGGGCAGAACTAGATGGCCGGCACCAGGTGACAGGCCACCCCGTGGCCGGGAGACACTTCGCGCCAGACAGGCACCTCACTCCGGCACCGGTCGACGGCTTCGGGACACCGGGTGGAGAACACGCAACCTGGTGGGGGTGACGAGGGGCTGGGGATATCGCCTTCGAGCACAATCTTCTCCCGGGTGGCCTCGGCCGCTGGGTCGGGAACGGGCGCCGAGGACTGCAACGCCCGGGTGTAGGGATGCAACGGGTTGTCGTAGAGGCCGTCGACGTCGGCCAACTCCATGATCCGGCCGAGGTACATCACCGCCACCCGGTCAGCGATGTGGCGGATCATGCCAAGGTCGTGCGAGATGAACAGGTAGGTCAGGCCCAGCAGGTCCTGGAGTTCCTCCATCAGGTTGACCACCTGAGCCTGGATGGAGACATCGAGGGCGGCAATCGGCTCGTCGCACACGATGAGATCGGGGTTCAGGGAAATGGCCCGGGCGAGGCCGATTCGCTGACGCTGCCCACCCGAGAACTCGTGGGGGTAGCGGTTTGCGTGCTCAGGGTTCAGCCCTACCAGTCCGAGTAACTCCTCGACACGTTCGTTGCGTTCACGCGACGTCATCGAGAGGTGCTCGACTAGGGGCTCACCGATGATCGAACTGACGGTCATCCGTGGATTGAGGCAGGCATGCGGATCTTGGAAGACCATCTGCATCCGCGGCCGGACCTTCCGGAGCTCCCTGGCCGACAGGTCGGCCATGTCGCCGCCATCGAAGACCACCGTGCCCTCCGTCGGCTCCTCGAGGCGCAGGAGTGTGCGACCAATGGTCGACTTGCCTGACCCTGACTCGCCGACCAGACCGAGGGTCTGACCACGCATGATTTCGAACGACACGCCGTCGACGGCCCGCACGGCGCCGACCTTGCGGCGGAGTGCTCCCTTGGTCACAGGAAAGTGCTTCTTCAGATCACGGACCGAGACCAGTACCTCAGGCACTTCGGGTGCCTCAGGTGCCTGTTCCTGCACGACTGTCAGCTCAGCGTCCATGGCCGACCTGCCCTTTGGCTGTCTCGTCGCTCTGGGCGCCGACCAGTACTGGCACCTCGTTCAGCCAGCAGGCGACCTTTCGAGTCGCCGAAACGGCTACCAGGACCGGGTTCTCCCGGTCGCATCGGTCGAAGGCGTGCGGGCATCGGGGAGCGAATGAACAACTGGCGGGCGCCGACCGGAGATCCGGAGGCTGCCCCTGGATATTGACCAGCTTGTCCCCACGGGAGGTGGCCGACGGTAGCGAAGCCAATAGGCCCTGTGAGTACGGATGGCGGGGCTGGGCATAGAACTCGTCGACCGGAGCATCCTCCACGATCTGGCCGCCGTACATGACCAGCACCCGGTCGACCAGGCCGGCCACCACGCCGAGGTCATGGGTGATCCAGATCACCGCCATGCCGAGTTCCTGCCGGAGGCCCTTCACCAACTCCAGGATCTGGGCCTGAATGGTCACGTCTAGGGCTGTCGTGGGCTCGTCGGCCACCAAGATTTTCGGGTTGCAGGCCAGGGCGATGGCGATCATCACCCGTTGGCGCATCCCACCGGACAGCTCGTAGGGGTAGCACCGGAGGCGCTCCTCCGGAGACGGGATGCCAACCAGTTCCAACAGTTCAAGCGCCCGTAACCGCATCGCCTTCCGGCGACCCGGTTGATGGACGGTGAGGGACTCCACGATCTGGTCGCCCACGGTGACCACCGGGTTCAGCGATGTCATCGGATCCTGGAAGATGAAGCCAACCTTGCCGCCCCGGACCTCCCGCAGATCCCCGAAGTCCATCGAAAGGAGGTCGTCGCCCTCGAAGATCGCCTGGCCGGCCGAGATCTCGCCGGGTGGCGAGGGGATGAGCCGCAGCAGCGACATCATCGTGACGCTCTTGCCTGAGCCGCTCTCGCCGACCACGCCGACCACCTCGCCGTCGGCCAGGTCGAACGACACCCCGTTGACGGCGTGCACTGTCCCGTCCTGAGTGTTGAACCGCGTCGTCAGATCAGTGACCCGCAGGACCGGCGTGGTGTCCACCGTCATCGATTCAAGCCCCGAGTCTGTCCCAGACGTCCTGTTCGGCCATGTCGATAACGGTGTACGCCATGCCGAGCGCCCCGTCACGCAGAGCCAACTCGCCGCCGGGCTCCACGGTCCGGTCGGCGAACTCGGGCTGATGGTTGACCGCGTCGCCGCAGTCCATGCCAAGCATCGGATGGATTGACGGGACGATCTGGCTGACGTTGCCCATGTCCGACGAACCCGAGCCCCCACCCTGTTCGGCATGGGTGGGCATAGGGCGACCGATGGCCTCCGAGTTGACGGCGTACAGCTCGGTCATGACGTCGTTGTTTCGCATGCTCTCGTACGGATGGGCCGTCTCGTGCCACTCGAACCGACAGCCGGTGGCAATGGCCGCCCCCTCGAAGCACGCCTTCACCTTGGGAATCAACTCAGCGAGACGCTCCACGCTGCCCGAGCGGATCAGCCACTCAGACTTCGTATGCGACGGCACGACATTAACGGCGTCGCCACCGTGGGTCACCTTGCAGTGGATCCGATCGTCGTCGACCATGGCCTGGCGCAGGGTGGAGATGTTCACGTAAGCCTGCACGAAAGCGTCCAGGGCATTGATCCCTTCCTCCGGGGCAAAGGCCGCATGGGAGTCCTTACCGAAGAACTCGACGTCGTAGTGCTGACACGCCTGGAACCACGGATCTAGCTCGTCGTAGGGGCCGGGGTGGACCATCATCGATGCCGCGGCGTCCTCGAAAGCACCGGCCTCTATCAGCTCGACCTTGCCGCCACCACCCTCCTCGGCTGGGGTGCCCAGCACGGTAACCCTGATGCCCAGCTCCTCGGCCAGCGGCGCGAGGGCTGCGCCGGCACCAACGGCCGAGGTGGCGATGATGTTATGGCCGCAGGCGTGCCCCACTTCGGGCAGGGCGTCGTACTCGCAGCAGATGACGACCCGTGGTCCGCTGGTTCCAGCGGTCGCCTCAAAGGCCGTGTCCAGTCCGTGACTGGGATAGGTCACGTCGAAGCCGTTGCGCCCCAGGAACGAACTCAGGCGTTCCGACGCCTCGAACTCCTCGTATCCCAGTTCGGGGTTCTCGTACATCCACCGAGAGAGGTCCCGGAGTTCGGTTTCGACCTTGCCAAAGGCTTTTCGTGCCGCGACCTTGCTTGGACCCTCGGTGATCGTCGTGTCCGTCATCCGACGGAAGGTATCAGCCGGTCAGAGATCCAGACGATAGACGTTAGTTAATCGTTCCTCGAAGCCAAGCCGACGATAGAGCCGGTTGGCGGCCTCCCGGGAGGGGCGCGACGTCAGGTCCACGGTGGTGGCGCCCTCACGGCGGGCCCGTTCGATAGCTGCCCGGTTCAGCGCTTCGCCGACACCGCGGCGGCGAGCCCCTTCGTCGACGACCACGTCCTCGATCCAGGCCCGCAGGCCCGTCGGAACATGGAACAGGGCCAGCGTCAGGCTCCCCAGGATCGCCGCCTCACCGGTGGTCGCCGGGTCGACGGCCAGCAGCAAGATCGACGCGTCGGACGACACGATGACCTCCAGCGCCATGGCATCCGGCGGCGGATTGGAGCTCGACAGTTGTGGAATGAGCCGGGCCATGGCACCCAGCAGGGCCCCATCCACCTCTGTGACTTCACGAACCTCGACCGGGGTCGCCTCTCCCTTCGAAGATTCCTCGTCCGGTGATCCAGCATCCTGCGTTCCCATGGGCGGCGAGCCTAGAACCCGGTCCCGGCCCGCCAGAGGCGGACGGAGCGTGACGGCACCGGCGCGCCTTGGAGCGCGTCTGGTTAGCCTCCGGCTGGATGCCCATCGACTCCGCTCCGCACCTCGCTCCGCACCTCTCGTGGCACGTCGAAAAACTGCCCATCAAGTTGCGGTCGCCGGTCCTACTGGCCGCCTTCGAGGGCTGGAATGACGCTGGCGAAGCCAGCTCTACGGCCGCCCGCTACATCCGGGACCACTACGAAGCGGTCCACGTAGCCACCATCGACGCCGAGGACTTCTTCGACTTCACGGTGGCCCGCCCCAGCGTCTGCCTCGACGAGGACGACGTTCGCCAGATCGTGTGGCCGTCGACCTCGATCTACGTGGCCCGGGTACCCGACGCCGACCACGACCTGGTGTGCGCCATCGGACACGAACCCCAGTTGCGTTGGCGGACCTTCGTGGACCACATCGCCCATACCGCCGAGGTGTTCGATGCGGCAATGGTCTGCACGCTCGGCGCTCTACTCACCGACGTTCCCCACACCCGTCCCACGCAGGTGTACGGCGGGACTGAGGATGCCCGCCTAGCCGAGCGTCTTGACCTGTCGCCATCGACCTACGAGGGCCCGACGGGCATCGTGGGCGTGCTGGCCGCCGGTCTGCGGGACCGAGGCGTCGTAACGGCGTCGTTCTGGGCCAGCGTCCCCTCGTACGTATCCAACGCCCCGTCTCCCAAGGCGGCCCTCGCTCTGGTGGAGCGCCTCTGCCGGGTGTTCGAAATCGATGTGGCCCGTACCGATTTGGAAATCCTGGCCGCCGACTACGAACGCCAGGTCACCGAACTGGTCTCCGAGGACGACGGGACCGTCGAGTACGTGGAGCAGTTGGAGGCCGACTTCGACGAAGAGACGGCTGATGCTCCGGACCGCCTGGTGGCCGAGGTCGAAGACTTCCTCCGGAACCAGCCCGGCACCTGAGTCGTCTCCGACCGAGATCCCGACCGACCCGTGCGGTAGGTCAGCCGATACCCAGATCAGCTTCGAGGGTTACGTCTTTCTCAGAAGCGGCCTCTCCCTCTGAAGCCGCATCGCCCTCCCACATGGGCTCTCGGGGATGGTCGTAGCGGACCTCCATCGGTTCGCCCCGGATGGCAGCGAAGGCCTCGTCCACCCACTCGGCTGGAAGGGCGTGCCCCTCGGGCATGGAGTCAGCCGCGAAGAAGCCCACGTCGAGGCACTCGAGCGGGTGGGCCGCTAGTTCGCCGCCCGTCATCCGACAGTGAAAGACCAGTGAATAAAGCGGGATGCCGGTGATTCCCAGGCGAAGCCCGTCGAGGATGGCGATGGGGCGAACCACCTCGCACTCGATGCCCGTCTCCTCGAGGACTTCCTTGACCACCACCTCGGCAGGTGAGTAGCCGACGTCGGCCCACCCGGTGGGGTACAGCCACACGCCCGACCCGGACCGCTGGACCAGCAACATCTCGCCGGCATCGTTACCGACCACCGCACCGACGGTGGTCTTGGGGGTGACGTATCCCCTGACGCCAGAACCCACGGTGTCGTACCACTCGGCCACAAGGTTGTCGGGATCCACGGTGCGTCCCGACAGGGCGTCGGACCGGGACCGGATCTCGGCGGCTACGTGGAGGACCTCCTCGTAGCGCTCCTTCTCGTAAAGCGACTCGGTGAAGCCCATACCGGTGCGGGCCGACGCCGAGAGCGCCTCGGCCCATCGCAGCAGGTCGGCCTGACCGGGGGGCGGAGGTACACCGGGATCAGAGTTCATGGATGCACCGTAGGCGGACGACATGACGTGGTTAACGACGGGGACCCGGCGGGATCAGAAATCGACGGCCACCCATCGCAGCACCGACAGTTCCACCTCTGCGAGGTGCTCGGGGTCGGTGATCTTGGCGCCGAACTGATCCCGCACGTAGAAGGCGTCGATCACGTCCGATCCGAGGGTCTGGACGTGGGCCCGGACGATGTCAAGGTCCAGTTCAGCGAAAGCCCGGGTGATCCGATACAGCACGCCGACACCGTCGGGGCACGTCACCTCCAGCACGGTGGCGGTGGCCGACGAGACGTTGTCGACGGTCATAGTTGGGCGGGCTGGGCGAGCGGTTAGGTGGATGGGTCGGTAGGTGCGCGACCGGTCACCGAGGCGGGCCGCCACGGCCAGGCGGCCGGCCAGGGCCCGGTTGACCTGTTCGTCGATCCGCGCCCAGTCGGGTTCGCCGCCCAGCACCGATCCAACACGGAACACCGAGAGTGCCCGCCCATGCTCGGAATGAGCCGACGCACCAAGGACATCAGCCCCGTTGAGGGCTAGCACGCCGGCCACTTTGGCAAACGTGCCCGGGCGGTCTGCGGCCACCACGGTCAGTTCCAGCCCCTCTCCACGCACCACGAACGTCCCGTCGTCGAGCAGGGCCTGCTGGGCAGCATCCGGAAAGGAACCCCCGACCACATCACCGACGTCGCCCCCACCCAATACGTGGGAGGTTCGTTCCACCAACTCACGGACTAGGCCGGCCTTCCAGTTGCTCCATGCCGACGGGCCGGTAGCGATCGAATCGGCTTCGGTGAGGGCCCCGAGGAGGCCCAGCAACACGGTTCCGCCAACTGCATCAGCCACCTGGCGGATAGTGCCGTTGTCGTCGAGGTCGCGCCGGGTGGCCACGTCGGGCAGCAGCAGGTGGTGTTCGACCATGGCGACCAGCAAGTCGACGTCGTCGCCCTCATAGCCCATTCGGGCGGCAATGGTCGTCAGGAGGTCGACGCCGACCACCGTGTGGTCACCGGGATAACCCTTACCGATGTCGTGGAACAGGGCACCGACCAGCAACAGGTCGGGCCGCTCCACCTGGCCGACCAGCCGGGACGCCTCAGCCGCCGCCTCCATCAGGTGACGGTCCACTGTGAACCGGTGGTAGGCGTTGCGCTGGGGCCGTGAACGGCAGGGTTCCCATTCGGGCACCAGTAGTACGAAGAGGCCCACCTGGTCGAGGTCCTCGATAACCGGAATGGCCGCCGGTCCGGCCGCCAACAGGTCGACAAACAAGCCCCGTGCCTCGGCGGGCCACGGCGCGGGCAGCGGCTCGGCGTGATCGGCAAGGCGTTCCAGAGATCCACGCTGCAGGTAGGCGTCGTGGCGGGCTGCACTGGCTGCGTACCGCAGAACGAGCAGTGGGTCGCCCAGATCAGCATCATCGGTCAACTCGAGGCGGCCGTCATCGAGCACCAGGCCGGGGGCCACCTCCCGGCGTCGGATTCCGGAAAGTGCCTTCATCGGTCCGCGTCGACGCGAGGCCCGCAACGTACGACGGGCAGCACCCTCCCCCGTCCAGGCAATGGTCCGGCCCGCTGCCGAGACCTCCGCCATCAGGACGTCGGCATCAGCTAAGCCCAGCGCAGCAGCTACGTCATCTTGGAGTTCCAACAGGAGCTTGTCGGCTCGCTGACCGGTCAGCCGGTGGAGTTCAACACGGACTTCCAACAGCGTCTCAAAGGCTGCGGCCAGGCCGGCCGACTCAGCCTCACGCAAGATGGGCACCGTGGCCTGCTCCACCCAGAACAAGCTGTGCACGTCTCGCAGACCGCCGCGGGCCTCCTTGATATCCGGCTCCAGAAGGAACGCCACCTCACCGAACCGGGCGTGACGCTCCGCGACCGCCCCCTGGAGTTGGTCAAGATTCTGGCGCGACCGTCCCTTCCACTGGGCCAGCGCCCGCTCAGCCAAGTCGTCGACCAGAGCCTCTCCGTCGGCCGAGCTAGCAGCCACCACTCGGGCAGCCAGCAGGCTGGTGGCCGTCTCCAGATTCTCGGCGCCCACATCAAGCAACTGGGCCACCGTGCCTACCTGGTGGCCGAGCTTCAGGCCGGCATCCCACAGCGGATACCAGACTCGTTCGGCGATGTCGCCCATATCCATGCCGGGGATGTGCACCAACGCCACGTCCAGGTCGCTGCCCGGGCACTGCTCGCCCCGGCCGTAGCCACCGACGGCCACCAGCGCCACCCCAGGAGGCACATCGGCCGCCGCGAACACTGCAGCCAGATAGTCGTCAAAGCGGCCAGTCAACGCGGCACAGAACGCCGGACCCTGGAGGGATCGATCGTCCAGTAGGTCGGATATGTCGAACACGGTCACGTTCCTGACCGTGGGCCCGAGGTCGATCAGGCCACCACCGAACCCTTGGGGCCTTCGTTGTAGGCCGACTCGGCGTGGATCCGCTGGTCGAGTCCGACCACCTCGGTCTCTTCGTCGACCCGGAGGCCGACCACCGCGTCGATTGCCTTGACGATCACCCAGGTCATGGCAAACGAGAAGACCACGACCGAACCGATGGCCACCGCCTGGTCCAAGAAGAGCTCGATACCGCCACCGAAGAACAAGCCATCGTCGAAGCCGCCGCCCGGTATGGCGCTGGAGTCAGCGAATAGGCCCAGCAGCAGACCACCGAGGATGCCGCCCACGCCGTGGATGCCCACCACGTCAAGGCTGTCGTCGAAGCCGAACCGGGTCTTGAGGGTCAGGGCTAGATAGCAGACGCTGCCGGCCAGGAGGCCGAACACGATGCCGGCCAGCCCACCCACGTAGCCTGCGGCCGGGGTGATGGCCACCAACGCGGCGACCACGCCGGAGGCGGCACCCAACGAGGTGGCCTGACCATCACGTAGCTTTTCGGTGGCTAGCCAGCCGACCATGCCGGCCGCCGCGGCGAGAAACGTATTCAACAGGGCCTGCACGGCCTGGCCATTGGCCGCACCGGCCGATCCGGCGTTGAACCCGAACCAGCCGAACCACAGGATGCCGGTACCGATCATCACCAGCGGCATGTCGTGCGGGGGCATGGCCTCCGTCGGCCAGCCCTTCCGCTTTCCCAGGACCAGAACGAAGGCCAGGGCGGCAGCCGCCGCGTTGACGTGGATCGCCGTGCCGCCGGCGAAGTCCAACGCTCCATTGCCGTGCTGCCAGCCGCTGTACACCCAGTAGGTGACCGGGCTGTAGACCAGCACCAGCCAGACGGGCACGAACAGCACCCACGCCGAGAACTTGAGTCGGTCGGCCACCGCTCCCGAGATGAGCGCCGGGGTGATGGAGGCGAAGGTCATTAGGAAGGCCACGAACACCAGGCCCTCGGTGTCGCCGGCCATGCCCTTGAGGCCGATGAAGTCGAAGTTGCCGATCCAGTCGCCACCGAAGAAGCCGTCCCCGTCGGGCGAGTTGCCAATCGAGTACGAGACCAGCACCCACACGATGGGCACGATTCCGATGCAGTACATGTTCATCATCAACATGTTCAGCACGTTCTTAGAGCGGACCATGCCGCCGTAGAACAGGGCCAGTCCCGGCACCATGAAGACGACGAGGGCCGTGCTGGTCAACATCCAGGCAATGTCACCAGAATCCATTGGGGGGTCCTTTCAGGTTTCGCGACGGGCGCGAGATGTGGGTGGTCGGTCGACAGGTTGACCGCTGTGCATCACGGCATGGTCACGCCAGTGTTTCAGGACGGTGAACTGTTCCGGTCAGACGACCCGTCGCTCAGGAAGATCCATCTCCCTCGAGGTGACGTCGACGGTGAACGAAGGCCTTGGCTGCGCCCCACGCCAGGCCGGGGCCCTGCAGATCAGGATGAACGTCGGCAAACGAGGAGGGCGTCAGGTCGTAGAGATCGTCGGGGAACATCCGGACGGCATCGCCGTCGCGGTCCACCGGCGGAACACCGGCAGTCCGCAGCAGCTCGGTCGGGAATCGAACGGCGTCGCGCAGTACGGCCAGCGGTCCGGTCCACTGCTCGTCGACGTCGGCATCCAGCAGGGCCCGCAAACGCTCCCCCACCTCGTCGGCAGCCCTACGGCCTGCATCGGCTAGCCGCTCGGCCGGCACCTCGACCGTGCCACCCGCCGGATCCTCGCTCCAGGCCTCCGCGACCCGGGACACGCACTGCTCCACCCAGCCGGGAAGGGCCGCCACCAGTCCGTCGACCAGCACGTCAGCCAGCTCGGCAAGGCGAGCCTCAGGTTCCCGTGGTGGTCCAGAATCAGGCTCCATCGGACCCCAGGGCGGCGTTGAGGTTGCCGGACCGCAGGCCCTCGAGGTCCAGGGTGACGTAGCGATACCCCGAACTGGTCACCGCGGCCACCACGGCATCACGGCGCTCAACCACGTCGGCCAGGCGATCCGTCGGTACCTCGATGCGGGCCGTGTCGTCGTAGTGACGGACCCGGAGGCCGTCAAAACCAAGGCGCCGCAACGCGGCCTCGGCCCGCTCGACGCCGGACAACACGCCAACGGTGACCTCGGTCCCGTAGGGCACCCGCGAGGCGAGACAGGCGGTGGCCGGCTTGTCGGCGGTCCGCAAGCCCAAGGCCCGAGACCGTGCCCGGACGTCGTCCTTGGTCAGGCCGGCTTCCACCAGGGGAAAGCGTGCTCCCCGGTCGGCCGCAGCCTTCTGGCCGGGCCGGTGATCGCCCAGATCATCGACGTTGACACCGAGCACCACGGTGGCCGACTCGGCGACTGCGATGGGGGCCAGCACGTCCATGAGGGCGTCTTTGCAGTGGGCACAGCGATCGGCGTCGTTGGCCCGGTAGGCAGCGTGGGTCATCTCGTCGGTCTCAACGGCCGACCAACGCAGGCCCCACTCGTCGGCCAACGACGCAGCGTCGGCCCGTTCGTCGCTGGCCAACGACGGCGACACGGCGGTGACCACGTGGACCCGGTCGGGGCCCAACAATGTGTGGGCGGCGTGGGCCAGCAGCGCCGAGTCGGCACCGCCGGAAAAGGCCACCACCACCCGGTCCAGATCGCGCAGGACCCGATGCAGCGCCTCCGACTTCAGGGCACTCGGCTCCGACACGTCCAGACGGCGCATGTCGGGTTCCGAAAAGGCGGGGACCGATCCCATGGTCAGGTGCAGCCAACCCGCTTCAGCACGACGTCCAGCTCGTCGACCATGCCGGCGTAGAAGGCTCCGAACTGACCGAAGCGGGCCGAAGCCCGGTCGTAGCGCATCGTGTAGACGACGTCCTTGAGGTCATCGGGGTGCTGTCCGAACAGGGTCACGCCCCACTCGAAATCGTCGATACCCGTCGAGCCGGTGACCACCTGGAGGATCCGTCCGGCAAAGGTCCGGCCCGACGTGCCGTGCTCCATCATCAGTTCGTGTCGGTCGTCGTAGGGCAGCTCAAACCAGTTGGCGCCCACGTCACGACTCTTGGACATCGGGTAGAAGCACCATGCCGGCATGCCCTCGGGCGGCAGAACCGGGTAGAGGCGGGCCCGCTTCATCTCGTCGGGAACACCCTGGGCGTATTCCGACACCTCGGTGAGGCTGAGGTAGCTATCGACCAACTCGAGGCCGGCGGCCACCAGGGCGGTCTGTAGGGCCCTGAGCCGCCACAGGTCGGTCCCGAGCGTCATGACGGCCACATCGGCCTTGTGGCCGAGAATGGCCACGGGGACGACCTGGTCGCCAGCCTCGGTGGCCGCGTCGACGGCGACACGAACGGCGGCAGCGTCGCTTTGGCCGCACACCTTGAGGAACAGGTGGAGAACGGCCAGGCCGTCGGAGGGGGAAACGGGTTCGCTCATCGCGGCGAGTCTAGGGAGCGGCCCTGCCGGCCCTCTCAGTCGCCGGTGTAGAGGTTGAGCCGGTCGCCGCGGGCGAAGCCGGCCAGTTGAAGGTTGGCGGTCCGGGCCGTCTCGACGGCGAGTGCCGATGGTCCGCTGACCGCCACCAGGCTGGCGAACCCGGCGGCCCACGCCTTCTGGGCCATCTCGAACGAGGCCCGGCCACTGACCCACAGGCCTAGATCGCCGGCCGGCAGGAGACCGTCCATGTGAAGCCGACCCACCACCTTGTCGACCGCGTTGTGGCGACCGATGTCCTCACGTAGCAGTAACGGCTGACCCGTGCGGTCGAAGGCCACGGCGGCGTGCACGGCCCCGGTGGTCGAGAAGAGAGCCTGACCGTCGATGTGGTCGGTCATGGCGGCAAGCACCTCGACGTCGAAGGGTTCGACGTCGAGTGGGCGAAGGCGTTCACGCAGTTCGTCGATGGCCACCGTTCCGCAAATACCGCAGGACGACGAGGCGGGGCCGAGCCGAGGCGTGGGGACGGGCGCCCGACCACCGGTGTCCACGGTGACGTCGTTGTACTCGGCCTCCGACGCCAACCCCTGTCCGCAGTAGCGGACCGAGCGGACCGGAGTGTCAGCCAGAACACCCTCGGTGATGCAGAACCCGACGGCCAGCTCAAAGTCATCACCCGGGGTTCGCATGGTGGTGGCCACCAGCTCACCGTCGAGGCGGATCGACATGGGTTCCTCGACGATCAGCTCGTCGGGGACGCGACGGTTGCCATCAGCGTCGACACGGCGGGTCAGCACCCGAGCGGTCCGGCCCCGGCTCATGTCCGGGCCCAGACGAATGTGTTCACCAGCCTCATGCCCACCAGTGAACAGGCTCGGCTCCCAAAACGCGGAACGGGCGCCCCGCAAGGCGCCCGTCTCACGTATTCGGAACGGGAAGTACCGTTCCGGAAATCCCGTTCTAGAAATCCATATCCGGCATGCCGCCGCCTGCACCCTCGGCCGGGGCATCGGCGACGACGGCCTCAGTGGTGAGGAACAACGCCGCTATGGAGCCTGCGTTCTGGAGGGCCGAACGGGTCACCTTGGCGGCATCGATGATGCCGGCGACAACCAGGTCCTCGTACTCGCCGGTGGCGGCGTTGAAGCCAACCGAGCCTTCGAGGTTGCGGACCTTCTCGACAATGACGCCACCCTCGAGGCCAGCGTTCACAGCGATCTGGGTCAACGGACCCTCGAGTGCCTTGGCCACGATGCGGGTACCGGTGGCCTCATCGGCGGCCAGTGACTCACCGGCCTCCAGAGCGGCCGCCTGGGCACGAAGCAGCGTCACGCCACCGCCGGCCACGACGCCCTCCTCAATGGCTGCCTTGGTGGTGCTCACCGCGTCCTCGATGCGGTGCTTCTTTTCCTTGAGTTCGACCTCGGTGGCTGCGCCAACCTTCAGGACGGCCACGCCGCCGGACAACTTGGCTAGACGCTCCTGGAGCTTCTCACGGTCGTAGTCCGAGTCGGTGTTCTCGATCTCGCCCTTGATCTGGGCGATGCGCCCCGAGATGTCAGCGTCGTCGCCGGCACCCTCGACAATGGTGGTCTCGTCCTTGCTGACGACGACCTTGCGGGCCTGACCGAGCATGTCGAGTGTCACGGCGTCGACCTTGAGCCCAACCTCCTCGGAGATGACCTGACCACCGGTGAGGATGGCCATGTCCTGGAGCATTGCCTTGCGACGGTCACCGAAGCCCGGGGCCTTGACGGCCGCGGCGTTGAAGGTGCCACGGATCTTGTTGACCACGATGGTGGCCAGGGCCTCTCCCTCGACGTCTTCAGCGAGGATAAGCAGCGGACGGTTGGTCTGCATGACCTTCTCGAGGGCCGGCACTAGATCACGCACAGCGGTGATCTTGGAACCGACGAACAGGATGTACGGGTCCTCGAGGACGGCTTCCATACGGTCGGGGTCGGTCACGAAGTACGGCGAGATGTAACCCTTGTCGAAGCGCATGCCCTCGACGAGGTCCATCTCCATACCGAAGGTCTGACCCTCCTCGACGGTGATCACGCCGTCCTTGCCCACCTTGTCGATGGCCTCGGAGATCATGGCGCCAATCTCGGGATCAGCGGCCGAGATGGCGGCCACGTTGGCGATCTGTCCCTTGTCGCTGGAGACGTCCTGAGCCGAGTTGCGGATGGAATCCACAGCGGCGGCCACGGCGGCCTCTATGCCCTTCTTGATGGACATCGGGTTGGCACCGGCGGCCACGTTTCGTAGGCCCTCGCGGACCATTGACCAGGCCAGAACGGTGGCCGTGGTGGTGCCGTCACCGGCGACGTCGTCGGTCTTCTTAGCGACCTCCTTGACCAGCTCGGCGCCGATGCGCTCGTACGGGTCTTCGAGGTCAATCTCCTTGGCGATGGAGACGCCGTCGTTGGTGATGGTAGGGGCGCCCCACTTCTTCTCCAGGACGACATTGCGACCCTTTGGGCCGAGCGTGACGCGCACGGCGTCGGCCAGCTGGTTCATGCCCCTCTCGAGGGAACGGCGGGCCGTCTCGTCGAACGTGATGATCTTCGCCATCAGGAATGCCTCTCAGTCAGGTTTTCGGTACGTACTCAAGTGATGACCGGTCGGTCGGCAACCGGTCGACATGGCCGGCAGCTCACGGGCGCGGCTGCTGGCACTCTCTTGCTACGAGTGCTAATCCAACCAGCGGATCGGCGGTTTTCCAACGTCGGAAGGTTGTCCGACAGGCCACCGTCGACCGCTGAAGCGGCCGACCAAAAGCTGGCTCAGCCTCCGGCAACAGCCGGGACGATGGCCAGCGCAGCGCCGTCGGGCACCTCGGTGTCAAGCCCATTCAGGAAACGGACGTCCTCGTCGCTCACGAACACGTTCACAAAGCGACGCAGGGTGCCGGACTCGTCGGTGATTCGCTCGGTAAACCCTGGGTGGGTGGCATCAAGAGCTGCCAGGGCCTCGCCCACGGTGCCGGCCTCGACGTTGACCTCGGGCTGACCGGAGGTCAGCGGACGGAGGGTGGTGGGGATGCGGATGGTGACGGCCATGGCCGGCACGTTATCCACGGGCCAGCGCCTCACCGATGACGATCTCCAGGAGGGCGGTGGGCTCAGCCATGGCCCGAGCCATGCCGAAGCGTTCCGACAGCGAGACGACCCCATCGCGGTCCGCCACCTCCGGTTCGGCACCTCCCACCACCACCAGGAGGGGCACCCCGGCCGCAGCGGCGTAGACGCCCACGCCGCCGACCACTTTCCCCTCATACGAGGTCGCATCGAGCCAGCCCTCACCAGTGACCACCAGGTCGGCGTCGGCTACGTGTTCGTCCAGGCGGAGCTCCTCGGCCACCAGGTCGATCCCGTCGACTAGTTCAGCGCCCATGGCGGCCAGGCCTCCGGCTAGCCCACCGGCCGCCCCGGCCCGATCGAGGGTCGACACGTCTACGTCGAAGCGTTCGCCGTAGACCTGCACGAGACGTTCGAGTCGACCAGTCAACATCCGGACGTGAGCATCGGTGGCGCCCTTCTGAGGGCCGAACACCTCGGCCGCGTCAGCAAACCGGGTCCGCACGTCACAGGCCACCAACAACTCCACGCCCCGGTACCGGGCAGGTGAGCCCATGGCGTCGAGCGCACCCAACCCACCGTCGGTGGTGGCCGACCCGCCCATGCCGATGACGACCCGTCGAGCCCCGGACTCCACGGCGCTCAAGATGAGCTCCCCGACACCAGCCGTCGTGGCGTCCAGCGGATGGTTTCCATCGGCGCCTCCGGCCAGTTCCAGGCCCGCTACCCGGGCCATCTCGATGACCGCCGTGCCCCTGTCCAGTCGCCAGCCGGCCTCTACCGGAGCGCCCAGCGGTCCGGTGACCACCGTGGTCCGGTCCGGTCCACCCAGGACGTCGAGCAGGCCTTCGCCGCCGTCGGCCATGGGGATCTCGACGCAGTCGGCCCCGGCGGTGGCGGCGGCCCGCCCAATGGCCGCGGCGACCTCACGGGCCGTGCCGGTGCCCCGGAACTTGTCGGGGGCGGCGACCACCTTCATCGAAGCGACCAGTTTCCGTTCCGGATCGCCCTATCCGATAAACAGGTCGACCGGGGTCAGCCGCCCTGGATGGCCAGGTCGGATCCAAGGATGACCACGATGTCGGCGTTGTCAATCCGGTCCAGTGTGCCGTCAGGGACCGAGAGGCCGCCCGCCGGGAACTGCGAGAGGATGCTCGGGGCCTCACCGAAGTGTTCCTGGATTACCTGAGCGTCGCTGGCGTAGCCCGTCTTGTAGTAGATCCCGGTGACCGAGGTCTTGTTGGCGTTGGCCGGAGACTCCATGGCCCAGCCCAGTGGGCTGAGCATGTCCGTGACCTTGCCGGCTGCGCCGGATACGCCCGAGCCGTTGGCCACCAGAACATTCACCTCGTTGGGGGCGTGCGTGGGCTTCGGAAAGAGATCCTGGGTAGTGGTCGGGGCCGGGGCTTCCGTGGTGGCTGGCGCATCGCTTCCGGAATCGGCCGATGCGTCCGTATCGGCGTCGGCCGGTATCTCGTCAGCAGAGGCATCGCCAGCCTCGGCGGGCGTCTCGCCGGTCAACGAATCGGCAGTGGCGGCCTGGTCGGCAGCCGGCGTCATGGTTCCCGGAGTCGAGTCGACGGCCTTCCAGAGCAGAACCAGTCCAAGGAGGACGGCAATGGTGATCAACAGGAAGGCCCGGGGGGCCGCGGCGGCGTTGCTCGGACCGAACCCACCGCGTGAGCGGGTATTCATCGGGTGCCGTCTTCCTCGATCATCCGGGGCTCGAGGCGGGCCCGACGACGACGGTCACGCTGGCGCTGGAGGCGACGTACGACCAGCGGGTCGTAGGCCATGGCGTCGTCGGTATCGAGCATCTCGCCGAGCAGCTGGTAGTAGCGGGTAGCCGAGAGTTCGAACCGCTCACGGATCTGAACGTCCTTAGGCGCGGTGGCCGACCACCACGATCGTTCGAAGTCGAGAATGTCCCGGTCTCGCTGCGTCAGTGCCACACCCTGATGATTGTTCACCCGGGGTGGCCATTCAAGTACCCCCGGCGATGGGAATCCCCACGCAGTGGGCAGGTACTGATTCTGGTCAGTGTGGGCGCCAACGCGAAGCAGACCGGCCGTATCTCATCGTCGCTGGCCCAAGCCGGGTACGACTCCGATTTCGGGGCCCTGGTCAACCACGAAGTGGCCTTCGCCGGCATCAGGCTGGCCATGGTCTGGACACTGATTGTCACCACCATCATGTTCCGGGGTGCCAGTAGGTCGGCCTCGGCCTAAGGCCGGAGGCGTCAAGACGGGGAACAGCCGGCGGAATGGGTCGGACGAAACGTCCGGCCCATCTCAGTAGCCTCGTCAGGGAGGGAGGCCCGGCCACGTCGATTAACTGGTCGGAAGACCCGCACCATCCCGCCCGGGTAGCTCAGTTGGTCAGAGCAGGCGCCTTGTAAGCGTCAGGTCGTCGGTTCGAATCCGACCTCGGGCTCAAGGTCCCGCAATCCAGCTGGATCCGTGCGATGCTCGCGATCCCGGCGGGGAACGGACCCTGCCACTGGCGGGAGGAGTCCCCCTTGCAACGCTTCATCGAACGCTTCGGCGCCCTGTTCGGGGCCGTTTCGATCATCGGCATGATCGTCATGATGGCCATCGAGGGCGATCCGCCGGATGTATCCGAGAAGACCACCGAGCAGATCGTCGCCCACTGGGTGGACATGGGCGACGGGGCCTGGTTTGCCCTGTGGGTGGGGGTCCTCGTGGGGATTCTCATGTTGCTCTGGGGGCTCTGGACCAGCAACGCCCTCCGGGAACGAGGGGTGACCCTCCTGGCCCCCACTGCAGCCGTGGGCACCGTCTGCATGGCCGCCGGCATGGCCATGGACTCCGCTTCCCGGCTCGCCCTCCTCGACGCCGCCGAGCACATGCCCACCGCTGCAGTGGTGGCGGTCAGCGCCATGCTCCAGTACCTGTGGGTGCCCTTCCTTTTCGGCATGGTCCTCATCACGGTCGGTGTGAGCGCCTCAGCAAAACAGACGGGCCTCATTCCCTCGTGGTTGGCCTGGATCGGCTATGCGACAGCTCTCATCCTCGTGATCCCCCACCCGATCTCCTTCATCGGCTTCCTGGTGTTCGCCATCTGGCTGCTGCTCTCCAGCATCATCATGTTCCGCAAGACGGGCGCGACAGCCTGACCACGGTCACAGGTCGCGGGCCCGGGGCGTGCACGCCCCGGGCCCGCTGCGACCTAGGCCGTCCCGCCGTACGCCGGGCTCAGGTCCGACAGCGGGCCACCTCAAAGAGGGCAACGGCGGCAGCCGCCGAGACGTTCAGCGAGCCGAGTACCCCAGCCAGCGGGATGTGGGCAATGGTGTCGCACCGCTCCCGCACCAGGCGGGACAGGCCAGTCCCCTCGGCGCCCATGACGAGGGCCACCGGCTGGTCGGCCACCGCGAGTTGGTGGATGGCCCCATCTCCACCAGCGTCGAGGCCCACGGACCACACGCCAGCATTCGACATCTGTGACAACGCCTTGGGCAGGCCTCCAACCCTGGTCATCCGAAGGTGCTCGATAGCCCCAGCTGCCGACTTGGCCACCGTGGCCGTCACCCCAGCCGCCCGGTGACGGGGCAGAACCACACCGGTCACCCCGGCACACTCCGCTGAGCGCAGGATCGCCCCGAGGTTGCCGGGATCGGTCACACCGTCGAGTAGCAACAGGAACGGGTCTCGACCGGCAGCGTCGGGCACGAGGAGGTCGTCGAGCTCGTACTCCTGCAGCGGCTGGGCGAGGGCCAGAACCCCTTGGGCAGCCTCGGTGCGGGTCATGGACTCGAACTTGTTACGTGACACCTCGCGAATGGTGACCTTGGCCTCGTCGGCCAAATCGATGATGTCGTCGAGGATGGGGGCTGAGTCGAGATCGCCGGCCAGAACTACCTCACGGGTCCGGCGGGTGCCGGCCAGCAGGAGCTCTCGAACGGCCTGACGGCCCTCCACCTGGTCGCCACCCAGACCTTTGGGCCCGTCGCCACCGTCACGATTACCCAACGGCGAGGTGCCCCGCTGGCCCGAGCCACGGACCCGGCCGGAACCGCCCCCGGGCTTGTTGGGTCGACCGGTTGACGACCGGCGGGGCGGCGGTTCAGGGCGAGCCGCACCACGGTTGCCCTTGCCGACGTTCTGAGGACCGCCGCGACGGGGGCCACCCCTACTCGAACCAGCCTTACTCGGACCGCCTTTGCGGGCGCCACCGCCCGAACCCCTTCCACTTCCACCTCGGGAACCACTCACGAGGTGCCTCCATCTTCTCGCCCCGACGGGGCAACGGATCGAACCAACAGGACGACGGCGAAACAGGCCACACCCTCACGACGGCCCAGGGCACCGAGACCCTCGGCCCGCTTGCCCTTGATGGTGACCGGGCCACCGACTACTCGAGTCAAGCCGACCTCCATCTCATCACGACGGGGTGCCAACTTCGGGGTCTCGAGGACCACTGTGCAGTCCACGTTGGCCACCGTCCAACCCTCAGCAGCCACCGCGGCAGCCGCATTGGCCAACAGAGCCATGCTGTCGGCACCGGCGAAGGCAGCGTCGGTGTCTGGGTAGCGCTGCCCTATGTCACCTAGACCAGCGGCCCCAAGTAGGGCGTCGGTAACGGCGTGGGCCACCGCATCGGCGTCGCTGTGACCTGCCAGACCAGGGCCGTCGAACGTCACGCCGCCCAGGACCATGGGCCGGCCGGAATCCTCGCTAAACGGGTGGACGTCAAAGCCCTGCCCGATACGCAGTTCGGGGATCGTCGGTCGATCAGACCCGGAGTCAGCCATCGAAACCGCTCCCATCATCAGCCGACCCGAGGGACTCGGTGGCCAGCACAAGGTCCACCGGTCGGGTGATCTTGAGGTTCGCCGGCTCGCCATCCACGACCACCACTGTGCCACCGACGGCCTCCACGAGGGTGGCGTCGTCGCTAGCGTCGGTCCCAGCGGCATGGGCGGCCCGGAGTCGATCGGCTGGAAAGCCCTGGGGCGTCTGCACCGCCAGCACTCCGTCACGATCCACTACACCACCGTCGACCGCCCGGAGCGAGTCAGAGACCGGCACACCGGGCACCACAGCATCGGCGCCAGCCCGAACAGCAGCCACCACTCGGGCAAACAGCGCCGCGGTGGCCAAGGGGCGGGCACCATCGTGTACCAGCACCACCTCAGCGTCATCGGGGACGGCAGCCAGCCCGGCCCGCACAGACGCGGATCGGGTCGCGCCGCCTGCCACCAGGGTCACCACCGTCGCCTCGCCGCCGAGGCCGGCCAATAGCGCCTCAGCGGCCACAAGTCGTTCGGAAGCCACCACCACGACCACACCATCGGACGCTTCCATCGAGGTGGCCACGCTCCGGGACACCACCGGGCGACCACCGAGGTCGGCGGCCTGTTTGTCGCTACCGAACCGCTCGCCACGACCGGCAGCCACCACGATCGTCCAGACACTCATCGGGACCCCCTGCGGCATCTTTCCCAGTTCGGCACGCAACATCCCAAGGTCGGAGCAGATGCTGGTGTCGGCCGGGCGCTTTGCATCTCACTAGCATGGCCAATCGACATGCCGGACACCACGCTCTTTCGCGAAACCACCCTGTTCGCCGGGTTAGACGATGACGTCCTCGGGGAGATCGTCGCCGCCAGCCAGGACCTCGAGTTGCGGCGCGGGGACGTGCTGTTTCGTGAGGACGAACCGCCCGACGAGTTGTACGTCGTGGTGTCGGGCCGGATCGCCATCGCCAACAAGTCCATCGACGGCCGGGAATCAATGGTGGCCCTCATGGAGGAGGGCGACCTGTTCGGCGAGATGGGCCTGTTCGACGGGCGGGGCCGCTCGGCCGGAGCCCGGGCGCTGGAAACCTCGGTGGTCACCACCGTGCCGTACGGACCGGTACGCGACATCTACGAAGCCGACCCGACCCTGCTGTGGCGGGTGGTCGACATGCTGACCGGGCGACTGCGGACCATGGACGCCGCTCTGGCCGACTCGGTGTTCCTGGACGTGACCGGACGCACCGCCAAGCGACTACTGGAACTGGCTGGCGAGGATGACGAGTTCTCGCTGCCCATCACCCAAGAAGAGCTAGCCGGAATGGTCGGCGCATCACGGGAGCGGGTCAACAAGGCCATCGCATCGTTCATCCGACTGGGGTGGATCGAACAAATTGACCGCACCTACCGGATCACTAACCGCGAACAGTTGACGATCCGCTCCAGGTAGCTCGCTCCAGTTGGCCAGGTCCGGCTCAGCCGGCCAGCCAGTCGAGAACCTTCGCCCACGCATCCGCCGCGTCGTCGGCCCGGTGGGCCGGTCGCGATGCGTCGTGCACGAAACCGTGGTCGGCGCCCTCGTAGCGAAGAACCGTCGCGCCGGCGGCCTCGAGTTCGTCAACGTGGCCTGGTGGCGTCCATGCGTCGGCCGTGCCGATCACCGCCAGCACCGACGACGGATCGCCAGCAGCCATCGCATCCAACGGCTCCCGTTGGCCCGGGCCCTGCCAGGCCTCGGGCACGTGAATCATTCCGTAGAACGGGCACGACCGCTCGAAACGCCCGGTTCCCACCGCCTTGAGGGCGTACATCCCGCCCATGCAGAAGCCCAGAATCGACACCGTGCCAGCCCCAGTGGCCTCCGCGGCAGCCATGGCATCGCCCAGTACCCGGTCGTCGTGCAGCGTCGAAGCGGCGACCAGACGGTCACCCACGTCGAGTTGCTCGCGACCCGGATAGAGCTCGAAGGCAGCCACCGTCCAACCGGTCTCGGCGGCCAGACGCGCCACAAGGTCGTCGAACAGGGGTCGCATCCCCATGACGTCCGGGATCACCACCAGACCTCTTTCTGAAGGGGCTTGATCCACAGGACCCGACGGCGATTGAACCAGTTCGGCGGCGGTGCCCGAGGGCAGTTCGATTCGCACGGGGACGTTCCTAGCAGTCAGCGATCCCGGCTGGCACCCCCTGCGGGGAGCAGGCCGACGGCGGCGACGGCCTCGGCGAGGGTGGCAACGCGGACCAGTTCGATGCCGTCGGGCAGACCAGGTGTGGACGCCGGAACGACAGCACGCCGAAAACCCAGGCGGGCGGCCTCCATAAGGCGCCGACCGGTGCCAGTCACCTGACGCAGCTCCCCACCGAGGCCCACCTCGCCGAGGGCCACAGTGTCCGACCCCAGTGGACGACCCACCACGGCGGACACAATGGCGAGGGCGAGGGGAAGGTCAGCGGCCGGTTCGGTGGCCTGAGCGCCACCCACCACGGTGGCGTACACGTCAAGTGCTCCGGGATCGATGCCGACGCGACGTTCCAGAACCGCCAGTAACAGCGCCAGCCGGCGCCCGTCGAGACCCTGGGGTGAACGCCGAGGGTGATGTGTGGACGAACGGACCACTAGGGCCTGAACCTCCAATAGGAGCGGCCGATGCCCCTCCAGCGCGGGCAGGACCACTGAACCAGCAACGTCGGGGGCCCGGTCGGCCAGAAAAAGTCGACTGGGGTCGTCGACGGACTGCAGCCCGTCGGCGTCCATCGCGAACAGGCCGATCTCGTCGGTTGGACCGAAACGGTGCTTGACGACCCGCAGCATCCGCAGGGCGTGATGGCGATCACCGGTCAGCTCTGCCACCGTGTCGACCACGTGTTCCAGTGTCTTGGGTCCGGCCAGCGAACCATCCTTGGTGACATGACCGACCAGCACGGTGGCCAACGCACGGGCCTTGGCCTCGACTACCAGGCGTTGCGCCGACGCCCGGACTTGGCCGGCCGAACCGGGCGCACCGCCCTCGACGGCTAGGTGGACGGTCTGCACCGAATCCACGATGAGTAAGTCGGGTTCGAGTTGATCGAGATGGGCCAGGATCGCCTCGACAGAGGTATCGCTGGCCAACCAGAGGTCGTCGTGCACAGCGCCCAACCGCTCGGCCCGCAACCGAACCTGACCCGCAGACTCCTCGGCGCTGACCAGCAGGACCCGGCCGCCAGCACCGACCCGTGCGGCGGCGAGTTGCAGGGTGAGGGTCGACTTCCCGATGCCCGGCTCGCCGCCCAGCAGGGTGACCGAGCCGGGCACCAGGCCCCCTCCGAACGCCCGATCGGCTTCAGCCATACCGGTAGGCACCGCGGCCGACTCGTCGGGGGCCAACGTCGACATGGGCCGAACCTCGCCGATCCCGAGGTTCGCCGCGGCGAGCACGCTCGAGCCACCGGACCGGACTACCGGAACCTCCATCAGGGCGTTCCAGTCGCCGCAACTACCGCACCTGCCAACCCAACTGGGGTGTGGGGTGCCACACGAGGTGCACTCGAACGTGGTGCGGGTACGGGATCCGGTGGTGAGGCTCGCCATAGGACCGAACCTACGAACCGCCTGTGACAGGGGTCAGGTGGGGCGGGCCCGGAAGAGGCCAGCGAACCCGTCGATGACCGGGTGGGAGAACCCCTCGGGCACAAGTGCCGAGCCACGCAGCAACACCGTGGAAATGCCCAAGCTTCGTGCCGCGTCCAGGGTGACCGGTTCCGAATCGATGAGCAACATGTCGGCGTACTCCACGCTGGACATCCGCCGCAGAGCTTCGAACATGGCCGGACTGGGCTTACGGGCCCCGATCTCCCCGGAGGCCACCCACGGATCGACCCGCTGGTCCAGCCCGAAGCGACGCCGCAACTGCATCGACCACGGCAGCACCGCATTGGTCAGACACGCCACGGGCAGGCCCCGCTGCTCCATCCGATCTAGAAACGGCTGGACGTCGGCCCGCATCCGCACCCGCGACAGGTAGGTCGAATCGAGCGTGTCGGCCTCGCCCGGCACGCCGACGGCGGCCCAGAACTCGCCGCTGGAGAGATGTCCAAGGCTGGCCGCCCGGTACCGGTCGGCAACCTCACCGGGATCCACCACACCGCCGTTATCGCGCACGAACGGCACGAGGAGTCCCTCGGGATCGCTGCCCGGATCCCACACCACACCGATGCCGCCCAGAACCACCAGGCGCAACGTCCGGCCCTCCGATGACGTGGCCGGCCGAACCATCTCGATGACCGGCTTGGGCGCCGTTACCGAGGCCTGTCCCGATCGGTCGGAACCCGGCCCCTCGACCGCGGCCTTCCGTCGACGACGGGCCATCACCAGACGGAGGATCTGGAAGACCGACACCAGAAGGAACAGGCCGCCCGAGATGATCGACACCGTGCGCCACGTCCGTGGGGTGGAGTCGGTAAGCACCCCGGTGGCGTGAAAGAGGGTGGGCGCCGGGTCTCCGAGCACCACCGTCCACGATCCGCTAGACATCCCCTCCTCGACACCAAGCCCGGTGACTTGCTCGGGGACCTGCTCCGGATTGGTGGGCATCTCGGCCAGCAGGGTGAGAGAAAACGATGCCGTCGGGTCACAGGATCCGTCGGGGCATCCAGCCAGGTCCGCTAACTCACCGTCGGAGCGGGCGAACGGCAACCCGTCGAGGACCTCGGCGAGGTCGGCGTCAGCCAGCAAGTCCAAGCCCGGCGAGAGGTCAATCCGACCATCGAGGCGCCACGTGGTCTCGGCAAAGGCCCGCTCACGCACCAGCCGAACCTGGGAAATAGCGGTTGGCCCGACCACCTCGGCCAGCACGGCAGCCAGCCGATCCGGATGATCGAAGGCCTTGCGGGCGCTGATCCGGGCCGACCCTCCAATGGTCTCGGGCCCGCTGATCACCCAGCCAGCCTCAACGAGGTCACCCACCCGGACCCGCTCATCGAGTCCGCCGAGGGCCTTGACTGCCGACGAGTCCAGTTCGACGAGGAGGTCGACGTGTCCCGTGCCGTTTTCGGCGACGTCCACGGTGACCGTGGCATCGACCCGGCAGGCGGCGCTGGTCAGGACCACCAACAACAGGCCGAGGATGGCCGACGCGCGTCCTAACCGAATAGGGGTGTTCATCGGACCGGGAGACAGACCGAGCGAAAGGGAGGTGCGGCTACTCCGCGCCCTCGACCGCCATCTCGACGGTCGGTGGCTCGAATCCGGCGCCGGCCCGGAAGACCACCTGCCTGGTGCCTTTGGCGTCGCCGTCATCGGGCGCGTCCTCAACGTCGACCACGACAATGTCGCCAGCAGCGAACTCCTTGTGAAGCAGGCGCTCGGACAACGGATCCTCGACAAGACGCTGGAGGGCCCGACGCAACGGACGGGCACCCATCGACGGGTCGTAGCCTTGCTCGGCCAGGTGGTGCTTGACCGCCTCGGTGAGCTCCAGGCCCATGCCCTGGCCCGACAACTGGGTGGACAACCGCACGACCATCAGGTCGACGATGCGGGTCACCTCGGCCAGCGAGAGCTCATGGAAGACAATCGTGTCGTCGATGCGGTTTAGGAACTCCGGCCGGAAGTGCGCCTTGAGGGCATCGTTGACCTTGGCCTTCATCCGCTCGTAGCTGACCGCCTCGTCGGCCTTGGCGAAGCCAAGGTTGGCCTTTCGCAAGTCGGCCGTACCGAGATTGGACGTCATGATCAGCACGGTGTTGCGGAAGTCGACGCTGCGACCCTGCGAATCGGTCAGGCGACCCTCCTCGAGAATCTGGAGCAGCGTGTTGAAGACGTCCGGGTGGGCCTTTTCAACCTCGTCGAACAGCACCACGGAGAACGGGCGGCGACGCACCGCCTCGGTGAGCTGGCCGCCCTCTTCGTAGCCCACGTAGCCGGGGGGCGAACCGACGAGACGGCTCACCGTGTGCTTCTCCATGTACTCCGACATGTCAAGTGAGATGAGGGCCTGCTCGTCACCGAACAGGAACTCGGCCAACGTCTTGGCCAGCTCGGTCTTACCCACGCCCGACGGGCCCAGGAAGATGAACGACCCCGACGGGCGCTTTGGATCCTTGAGGCCGGCCCGGGTGCGCCGAATGGCCTGGCTGACCGCTTTGATGGCGTCCTCCTGGCCGATGACCCGCTTGTGGAGTTCGTCCTCCATCTTTAGGAGCTTCTGGGTCTCCTCCTCGGTCAGCTTGTAGACGGGGATGCCGGTCCACACCGAGAGGACCTCGGCTATGGCCTCCTCGTCAACCTCGTCGAACAGGTCCTGACCGGACGACTTGAGTTCGGCCTCCTTTGCCTCCTTGCGGGTCAGAAGTTCCTTTTCGGTGTCGCGCAGGCGACCAGCCTCTTCGAAGTCCTGAGACTCGACGGCCGCCTTCTTACGCTGCACCACCTCGGCCAGATCAGTTTCGATCTCACGCATGTCGTCGGGCGTGTCCATGCGCTTGATCCGCATGCGGGAACCGGCCTCATCGATGAGGTCGATGGCCTTGTCGGGGAGGTGCCGGTCCGAGATGTACCGGTCGGCCAGGTTCGCCGCTGCGACCAGGGCCTGGTCGGTGATGGTGACCCGGTGGTGGCTCTCGTAGCGCTCCCGAAGACCCTTGAGGATCTCGATGGTGTGGGGCACTGTGGGCTCGTCGACCTTCACGGGCTGGAAGCGGCGCTCCAGGGCGGCGTCCTTCTCGAGGTGCTTGCGGTACTCGTCGAGCGTGGTGGCACCGATGGTCTGGAGCTCACCACGGGCCAGCATGGGCTTCAGGATGGATGCCGCATCGATGGCGCCCTCGGCGGCACCGGCGCCGACAAGCGTATGAATCTCGTCGATGAACAGGATGATGTCACCCCGGGTCTTGATCTCCTTGAGGACCTTCTTGAGGCGCTCCTCGAAGTCGCCGCGGTAGCGGCTGCCCGCCACCAGGGCGCCCAGGTCGAGGGTGTAGAGCTGCTTGTCGCGGATGGTCTCCGGGACGGCGTCGTCGGCGATCATCTGGGCCAGACCCTCGACGATCGCCGTCTTGCCCACGCCAGGCTCGCCGATAAGGACCGGGTTGTTCTTGGTGCGACGCGACAGCACCTGCATGACCCGCTCGGTCTCGCGGTGGCGGCCGATGACCGGGTCGAGCTTGCTGTCTCGGGCGGCCTGGGTGAGGTTGCGGCCGAACTGGTCGAGGACGAGCGAGCCGGACGCCGAATCGCCGCCGCCGCCGCCGCTGGTGGCACCCGCCTTGTCCGAGGATTCGGACGGGCCCTGGCCGGAACCGGCATAGCCCGACAAGAGCTGGATGACCTGCTGGCGGACCCGTGAAAGGTCGGCGCCCAGCTTCACGAGGACCTGGGCGGCCACGCCCTCACCCTCGCGGATCAGACCCAACAGGATGTGCTCGGTGCCGATGTAGTTGTGCCCCAGTTGCAGCGCCTCGCGCAGCGAGAGTTCCAGGACCTTCTTGGCCCGGGGAGTGAACGGGATGTGGCCGCTGGGCGAACTGGCACCGTGACCAATGAGCTCCTCAACCTGGCTGCGGACGGCCTCCAACGAGATGCCGAGCGATTCGAGGCCCTTGGCAGCCACGCCCTCACCCTCGTGGATTAGCCCAAGCAGGATGTGCTCGGTGCCGATGTAGTTGTGGTTGAGCAGCCGCGCCTCTTCCTGGGCGAGTACCACGACCCTGCGGGCCCTATCGGTGAAACGCTCGAACAACGCCGATGCCTCCTGCGCTCAGTGAACTGGCTCTGCCAGCTCTGGTGACGTCTCCCCCGTCATTTCAAAGTGTACCGGTGGCCCGTGACGCCCCATTGGCGCGTTTCCCACCCCGGGATTCCCCTCCGGGGCGGGTCCGTTTCGCCCGGAACGGGCGGCGCCGTATCCTCACCGGGTGGCTTCCGTCTCCCCAGCGATCACCGGCGTGTCGGTGAACCGACTTCTAGACCTTCCCGGGATGGCCGACGCGTTGGCCCGCACCGAAGCTGAACTCCGAACCGTCGTGGAATCTGGCGACCCCTTCCTAACCGAGGTGGCCCGCCATCTCATTGACGCCGGCGGCAAACGAGTCCGTCCCGCACTGACCGTCACTGCCGCCCAGGTACTGGATGCCGATCCTGGCGTGGCCTCCCACGACGTCATCCGGGGCGGAGTGGCCGTCGAGCTGGTGCACCAGGGATCGCTGTACCACGACGACGTGATGGACGGCGCCGAGACCCGACGCACCGTCCAGAGCGTGAACGCCCGCTGGGGCAACCCCGAGGCCATCCTGGCCGGCGACTACCTGCTGGCCCGCGCCTCGGAGATCGCCGCGGACCTAGGTACCGAGGTGGCCGGACTGCTGGCCTCGACCATCGCCTCACTCTGCGAGGGTCAGGTTCGCGAGCTTCGCCATGCCTTTGACGTGGACCGAACCGAAGAGGCCTACCTGGCTTCGATCACCGGCAAGACCGCCTCATTGCTGTCCACCGCGGCCCGGGTCGGAGCCATCGTGGCCGGCCATCACCGTGAGGTGATCGAGGCGCTGACCGACTTCGGCCACCACTACGGCATGGCCTTTCAGGTGGTTGACGACCTCCTCGACGTGGTTGCCACCGACGATCAGCTGGGCAAGCCAGCCGGCAACGACCTAGTGGAGGGCACCTACACGCTGCCCGTGATCCGGGCTCTGGCTGGACCATCGGGTAGCGAGCTACGGGACCTGCTGGGCGGACCGATCGACGCCGCCACCCGGGACCGGGTGCGTGACGTGATCCGGACCGATGAGGCCATCGGGGCCACCCGCGACACCGCTATCGAATTTCTGGGCTCGGCCCGAGGGGCGCTCGACGGGCTGCCGGCCAACCCGTCGGTCGGCACCATGCAGGCCACCTGCGACCTGCTGTTGGACCGCCTCGACGGGTCGTTCTAACTCAGGACCTGTTACTCAGGTCCTATTGCTCCGGTCTGAGTGTCGGGAAGAGGATCACGTCGCGGACTGTGGTCGTGCCAGTCAAGAACATGACCAGACGATCCATACCGATCCCCAACCCACCGGTGGGTGGCAGCCCATACTCCAGTGCCCGCAGATAGTCCTCGTCGACGGCCATGGCCTCGGCATCACCCGCGGCCTTCTCGGCCTCCTGGGCCACGAAGCGAGCCCGCTGCTCGTCGGGGTCCACCAGTTCACTGAAGGCGTTGCAGAGCTCACGACCAGCGACGATCCCCTCGAAGCGTTCTACCCAGCCCGGCTGCTCCCGGTGGTCACGCGACAGCGGCGAAACCTCCTTGGGGTAGTCGGTCACAAAGATCGGGCCCCACAGCTCGGCCTCGGTCGTCTTCTCGTACAACTCCAATATGAGCTTGCCGGGCCCGTAGTGGTCCTTGACCGGGATGTCGCGCTCCTCGCACAACCGGATTAGCTCGTCACGTGGGGTGTCGAGATCAACGGTCAGGCCGCCGTATTCGGTCAGCAGCTCGAGCATGGTGGCCCGACGCCACGGCACCGACAGATCCAGATCGCGACCGTCGTAGGTCAGCGAGGTCGTGCCGCACACCTCCATGGCTAGATGGGCCACCAACTCCTCGACGAGGGACATGATGTCGGTGTAATCGGCATACGCCTGATACAACTCGAGCATCGTGAACTCAGGGTTATGACGAGGTGACAGACCCTCGTTTCGAAACACCCGTGCGATCTCGAACACCCGCTCGAAGCCGCCCACGGTGAGGCGCTTGAGGTACAGCTCAGGAGCGATGCGTAGGTAGAGCTCCATGTCCAACGCGTTGTGGTGTGTGGTGAACGGGCGGGCCAGGGCCCCACCGGGAATCGGATGGAAGGTCGGCGTCTCGACCTCGAGAAAGTCCCGCTCCTCGAGCCAACGGCGAGTGGCCGACAGGATCCGGCTGCGAGCCACAAAGGCGGCCCGAGACTCGTCGGTCACCCACAGATCGACGTAGCGCTGACGGAAGCGGGTGTCGACGTCGGTGATGCCGTGCCACTTGTCGGGGAACGCCCGACGGGCCTCGGCCAAACGGATCCACGAATCGACCCTGATACTCAGCTCGCCGCGCCGGGTCTTGAGTACCTCGCCGGTCACTCCGATCCAGTCACCCAGATGAAGGCCGGTGAAGCCCGCGAAGTTGGGGGTGGACCGCTGTAGGGCGAACAGTTGCACCCGGCCGGTGGAGTCCTGGAGGTCGCCGAAGGCCAACTTGCCCTGGTCGCGGCGAAGCATGAGGCGTCCGGCCACGGTGACCACCACGCCGGTCTCCTCGCCGTCGGCCAGATCCGCGTAGTCGGCCACCACAGCGCCCGCGGTGGTCGTCGGATCGAACCGGTACGGCACCTGCTCCTCAAGGCCAGGCTCCTCGGATACCTGCTCGTCGGTCATAGGTTTCGCTCGTGGACGAGACGGAGACCGTGCAGGGTCAGGAACGGTTCGACGTGCTCAATGGTCGCCGTCGACGGGGCGATCAGGTGGGCTAGACCACCGGTGGCTACCACCGTGCAGCCACCCAACTCCTCGCGGAACCGCTCGACCATGCCGTCGATCTGAGCGGCGAAGCCGTAGACAGCGCCCGACTGCAGCGACTCGACGGTGCTCTTGCCGATCACGTTGCGGGGTTCGGCCAACTCCACGGCCCGCAGTGCTGACGCTCGGCCGAACAGGGCGTCGAGGCTCACTTCCACACCGGGGGCGATGGCCCCGCCCAGGAACTCGCCGTCGGCGGAGATCACGTCGAAGTTATTACCGGTACCGAAGTCGACGACCACCGTCGGGCCACCATAGAGATCGTAGGCCCCCACCGCGTTTGCGATCCGATCGGCGCCGACCTCCCTGGGGTTGTCGTAGAGGATCGGCATGCCAGTTTTCACACCTGGTCCGATGACCACCGGTTCGAAGTCCACGTAGCGGTCGATCATGGTTCGAAGGCTGGCCAGCACCCGGGGCACACCGGCACATATGGCCACGCCGGTGACCTGCCCCTCGAGGTCGTGGCCGCCCTGACGTAGCAGGTTGCGGATGAGCACCGCGTGCTCGTCCGCCGTCCGGTCATGGTCGGTACGGATCCGCCAGTGGTCGACCAGCCCGGAATCGGCCGCGGCGACCGGGGAGCCAACCTCGTAGAGGCCGAGCACCGTCTGGGTGTTGCCCACGTCAACGGTCAGCAGCATCAGGCTGGCGCCCCTCTCTGAAGATCCGGGTCGAGGTCCAGACCAAGGTCCAGAGACGGCGCCCCGTTGGTCAGGGCGCTGGTCGAGATGCAGTCCACTCCTGTCGCCGCATAGTCGGCTACCCGGTCCAGGGTGATCCCACCGGATGCCTCGACGAGCGGTCGCGTGCCGTGGCGTTCGCCATGGGCATGCACCTCGGCGATGCAGCTGATTATCGATGTGGGGGTCATGTTGTCGAGCAGCAGCGCATCAGCGCCGGCCTCCAGCGATTCGCGGACCTGGTTGAGAGTCTCGCATTCGACATGCACGGTACGCGCCGGCCAGAGCGAACGCGATGACGCCACGGCAGACGCTATGTCGGTGCCGGTGAGGTGGTTGTCCTTCAACATGACCCAGTGGCTGAGGTTGGTCCGGTGGTTCCATCCCCCGCCGGCCCGCACGGCGGCCCGCTCTAGTGCTCGGAGGCCCGGCGTGGTCTTACGGGTGTCCCAGATCCGAGTGGCACCAGCCCCCTCGACCCAGAGGGCGGTGGTGGTGGCCACCCCGGAGAGATGACAGAGAAAGTTCAACGCCGTGCGCTCGGCGGTCAGGATCGGGGCCAGCGGACCCCGCACGGTGGCCACCACGTCGCCGGGAGCGATCCGGTCACCGTCAGCACGCAGCCAGAGAACCTCGATGGCGTCCGACACCTGTGCAAAGGCCTCCGTGGCGCACGCTGAGCCGGCCAGTACCCCGTCGTCCCGGCTAGCTAGCACTCCGTCGGCCATCGCGTCGGCCGGTACGAGCGACGCGCTGAGGTCACCGTCGGGCGTGAGATCCTCATGGAGGGCCAGCACCACCGCGTCGGCTACCTCGTCGGCCTGCGGCTCGAGGGAACCCGCCTGATCGGCCAGGTGGGCTATCAGCGAGGAAGGCAGTCGTCCAGCCGAGCTCTGGGGGTTGGGATCATGCACGGGCCAAGCCTGCCCGGGGTCGGTGCCGGATCGGCTCATCCGGCTGGCGCTCCGACGTTGTAGATGAGGCGAGCCTTCCCGAACCGGCAGGCCACCAGTGCCCCATGGATCGAATCACCGGCCCAATCGCCACCGATGATCCGGACCGACGGCACGGTCAGCTCGCACTACTGAAGCCCACGGTGAGCAGCGCGCCGAGCGACGTGATCTCATCGCATCCGTCCGACCCCTCCGTCAGCAAGTCGAGCAACGGATCGGCCACTAGGTCGGCGGCCACGTCGCGCAACGGCACCAGGACAAACATCCGCTCAAACATCCGGGGATG
This sequence comes from Acidimicrobiales bacterium, assembly GCA_030747595.1. NCBI lineage: Bacteria > Bacillati > Actinomycetota > Acidimicrobiia > Acidimicrobiales > Acidimicrobiales bacterium. The sequence continues at coordinate 84,263 of JASLKK010000011.1, forward strand.
GGGCACCACCAGGTCGGGCTGGTCGACCTCCTCGCCGTCGACCCACAACAGGTCCACGTCCAACGTGCGCGGACCCCAACGTTCGAGTCGCACCCGCTTGGCGGCCGCCTCACAACGCTGAGCCACCTCCAACAAGGCGCGGGCCCCCAGGTCGGTCTCGAGGCGCACCACAGCGTTGAAGTACGAACCCTGATCGGGTCCACCCACCGGCGAGGTCTCGTAGACGTCAGAGACTGCGACCACGTCGGGCAGGCCGTCGACGGCGCCCTGCAGCAGGGCCCGACGGTCACCCAGATTGGAACCCAAGGCCAGCAGGGCCCGGTGGGTCATGAGGTGCGGTGGATCCGCACCCCGCTGGTGGCGAGATCCACCGGGACCGGCGGGCGAAGCTTGCGAACCACCACGGTAACGGCGTCCACCCCGCCGATGCCCAGGACGGCATCGGCGATCCGACCGGCGAACCGCTCCAGCAGATCGAACGACTCGCCGTCGGCGATGCCGGCCACTAGACCGGTCAGGCCCCCGTAGTCGACGGTGTCAGCCAGGTCGTCGCTGACCGAGGCTGTCGACAAGTCGGCGTGCACGTCAAGGTCTACCTCAAAGGGCTGGCGACGGGTCTTCTCCTCAGGGAGCACCCCACAGATGGCCACCACCCGAAGGCCCCGTAGCTCGATCCGGTCACTCACCCGGCATCCCCATCTTCACTCGCGGGCGGATCGGCCGGGGCGACGAGGCCCACGATCTCGCGACCAACGGTGCCCAGCGGGCGCTCGGTCAGACGCTCGGCGAACGAGATGGCCTGCGGGCCGGCCGCCACGAGGCCCGACCACAGGAGCCACGCCCCCATCACGCCGCACACCACGTCATTGAGTTCCTCGCGGTGCACCAATACGCAACGGCCCTCAGCACTGTGCTCGTCGATGGCCCGGCAAACCTCCTCGAGACGCGCCACACCGTCAGTGGCGCCGCTGAACGGCAGGTGCACCCATGACTGGTCGAAGTCGTCGTAGTTGTGGAGGTTGTGGTCGCTGGCCAGCAGGGACAACACGGTCTGGAAGCCATTCTCACGGATCCAGATGATTTCCTCCTGACGTCGGACCCGGCGGTGGCCCTCCCCGACACCTCCCGGTCGTTCGCTGACCGCTATCCGGTCCTTGACAATCCATGTGAACCCGCGGGGAACGATCCCCTCAGCCCACTTCCCGCGCATCACCATGAGGACACTGTGCCGCAGATCGTGGTCATCCGACCACCCTTGCTGCTCCGACCGTGGCTCGCACGTCGTGGGCACGCACAATCTGCACACCGCGGGCGAACGACCAGGTAGCCATGGCCACCCCCGCCTCAGCCCGATCCTCCGGCGGAGTTACCCGATGATCGCCATCGCTGGCGGCCGTCAACTCGCCGAGGAACCGCTTGCGGCTCACCCCAAGGACCACTGGCCATCCCGACGCCACTAGTACGTCGATGTGTCGGACCAAGGCCATGTTGTGAGCCGTCGTCTTGCCGAACCCGATGCCCGGATCGATCCACACCTCGGGTACGCCGGCTGTCCGAGCCACCGCTGCCCGGTCCAACAGGAAGGTCTGGACCTCGGCCACCACGTTGTCGTACACGGGTTCCTGCTGCATGGTCCGCGGGTCGCCCTGCATGTGCATGGCCACCCATCCCACCCCGAGGTCGGCTGCCACCTCGTGCAGCCCAGCACTCACGTCGTTGATGATGGACGCGCCGACCGCCACGGCGGCAACCGCAACGGCGGCGTGGCGGGTGTCGATCGAGAGACGGACCAGCCCGGCGGTGACTACTGGGTCGGCAGCCAACGCCTCGATGACGGGCACCACCCGGGCCAACTCCTCTTCCTCGCCGACCGGATCCGCACCGGGTCGGGTCGACTCGCCCCCGACGTCGACAATGCACGCCCCCTCGTCGACCATGGCCCGTCCATGGGCGACGGCCGCTGCGAGGTCGAGATAGCGCCCACCGTCGGAGAATGAGTCGGGTGTGACGTTGAGGACGCCCATGACGCCGCCAGTAGGGCCGAGGGCCATCGTCAGCGGCGGCGGTTGCTCTCGATGAACCGCATGGCCTCGAGGCGGGTGGAGACCTCGTCGCGGAACACCCCGTGGACGGCCGACGTCACGGTCTCCGCACCGGGCTTCTGTACTCCACGCATCGACATGCAGAGGTGCTCGGCCTCGATCACCACGAGCGTGCCCTGGGGGTCGAGCGTGCGCTGGATGGCGTCGGCCACCTGGGAGGTAAGCCGTTCTTGAATCTGCGGGCGACGGGCATAGCCCTCGACCAGGCGAGCCAGCTTGGACAGGCCGGTGATCATCCCGCCCCGACGGGGGATGTAGGCCACGTGGGCCACCCCGAAGAACGGCACAAGGTGGTGCTCACACAGCGAGTACAGCGGGATGTCACGGACCATGACCATCTCGTCGTGGTCGACGTCGAACGTCTTGATGAGGTGGTCGGCGGGTTCCTCGTGCATGCCGCTGCACACCTCGGCGTACATGCGAGCCACCCGGGCCGGCGTCTCGCGGATCCCGTCACGGGTAACGTCCTCGCCGATCGCCTCGAGGATCTCGGCCACCGCTGCCTCGATACGGGGAAGATCCACCTCGAATCTCACGCGGGGGACCTCGCCACCGTCGGGTCGGCGGCGGACTCCTCGGGAGCCACGTCCACGATGCGGATGTCAGGCAGGTTGCGGAATTTCTCGTCCACGTCGAGGCCGTAGCCGACCAGGAAGTCTGACGGGACCCGGTAGCCCTCGTAACGCAGGATCGACTCGTCCACCTTGTGGTTCTCGCGCACCAGCAGGGCGCACACCTCGAGGCTGGCCGGGTTGCGGGCCAGCAAGTTGCGACGCAGGTAGTTCAGCGTCAGGCCGCTGTCGATGATGTCTTCCACGAGGATCACGTCACGACCAGCCAGGTCCAGGTCGAGGTCCTTGACGATGCGAACCACGCCCGACGAACGGGTGGAGTGGCCATAGGACGAGACGGCCATGAAGTCGAACTCGACCGGTAGGTCAATTGAGCGGGCCAGGTCGCTCATAAACATGAAGGCGCCCTTAAGGACGCCAACCAGAAGGGGTTCGCGGCCGGCGTAGTCAGCGGTGATTTCCTCGCCGAGAGCCTGCACCCGTGCCTTTAGGTCGGCGGCCGAGACCATCACCGAGGACGCGGTATAGCGGCCCACGGTCAGCGGATCCGGCACGGCGGAAGAGTCGCTGGCCATGGCGGCGACCCTAGCGGGGCTCAAAGACCAAGAACCCCGCCGAACGACGGACCCGGTGTCCACCGGCCACCTCGGTGGCTACCACACGACCTCGTACCACGTCGAGCACCCGGTCGACCGATGCCTGATCAGGTGGCGGACCCGTGGGGTGACCGGCAATCGGGCCGGTGAGCTGGACAGTGAGCCAGCGACGCACGGCCAGGCGGACCAGGTCGTCAGGCAGGTCGGCCACGGACCGCACGTCGGCCGGGTCCACGTCGACCACCAGCCCAGCGAGCAAACCAGTGGCCTCGCCGGCCAGCGTGGCGTGACGAGCCAACAAGGGCACGGGATCTCGCCCGGCCACATCGGCCAGCAGGGGGAGCACCTCGTGGCGGACCCGGTTACGGGTGAAGCGGGGGTCGTCGTTACTCGGATCGTCGACCACCTTCAGGCCGAGCGCCGTACACAGTCCTCGGGTCTCAGTCCGACGCAGGGCCAGCAACGGGCGGCGATCCGGCTCACCAATACCCGCCGTTCCGGGCACGCCGGCACCCCGGAAAAGGTTCAGTAGCACGGTCTCGGCCTGGTCGTCCGCGGTGTGGCCGGTCAGCACCCCGACAGGCAGGGCGGCCCGCCGGATGTCACGGGCCCGCTGTTCGAGGTCGGGGCCATCGACCACCAGCCCGTCAACCGTGATGGTCGAAACCCCGAGGCTCAGAGCGTTGTGGGCCACCAGACGAACCTCGTCCGCCGAGGTAGAACGCAGCCCGTGGTCCACGGTCCAGCAGGTGACCTCCAGGCCGGCGGCGACGGCCAGCACCAGTAGCGCCGTCGAGTCCGGCCCACCGGATACCGCACAATCCACGGCGGTTCCAGCGGGCGGGAAGGCACACCGATCCAGCAACGGCGCCGTCGGATCGGCACCGTTGGCCACCGGTTCCCCGGGCGGGTCAACCGACTGGGGCCCGGTCAGGCCTTCAGTCGCTCGATCCACCGGTCCGGCTCACGGATCTCTCCCAGATCGGGCAGGTGGGACGGGTCCTCCCAGACCCGGTCCAGTAGCGCCGTACCCCCGTGGGCCTCCACTGCTCCGATGAACGCCTCACCCTGCGCGTACTGCGCCAACTTGGCCTCAAGGCCCACAAGCTTCTGGAACAGCCGGGTCACCCCCGAAGCGTTGCGGCGGCGATCAGCCATGACGCCGGCCATGCGGTCGGCGCCGTGCACGATGCCCTCACCGGCCCGGCCCATGGTCACGTCGCCATGTCCCTCCAGGAGGCTCATGAGTCCGGCGATACGGTCCAGTGCCACCTGCTGTTCGGGCGATGAGATGGCACCCAGCACCCCCGAACCAGCTGCACCGGACTCCCCGCCGCCCCCGGCCGACCGCTTCGCTGCCCGGTTGTCAACCAGACCCTTCAGCGAGGCCACCAGGTCGAACGACTCGGGTTGGGCGCCGTCCAACAGGGACTGCACGAGTCCCAGGTAGTGCGACCGCATCCACGGCACGCCGGTGAACTGTGCCCGGTGGGTGACCTCGTGGAGGGCCAGCCAGAGCCGGAAGTCGTGGCGGGGGAAGGCGTAGCGCCGCTCGAGGGCCACCAGATTGGGACCCACGTAGTACACGATGTCCTGGTCCTCGGCCGCCTCGTCCTCCACCACCAGCAGGTCGTACTGACCGAGCACCCGGGTAGACATCCAGCCCAGGACCACCCCCAGTTCCATGCCGCCCATCCGGACGGTCAACGCCGAGGGGGCATCCGACTCGTCGCTATCGGTCCCGCCTTCAGCAGCGTCGCCGAGGCGCTCGAAGAGGGGTCGTAGCAGGCGCTGCATGGAGGCCACGTTGGCCCGGATCCAGTCGTCCCGACCGACCACCCGGGCCCGGGCGCTGCCCGACAGCGAGCGTAGGCCGGTGGTAGCCGCCACAAGGTCTTCGGCACGCGAGGTGTGGACGTGGAACTCTTCGGTCAACCCGTCGAGGTGGTGGGCGCCGCCGAACGGCGCCCGATCAGCAATGCGGATCGCCACCCGCTCGGCCAGGTCCCAGTCCACGAACGACGATGCGCCCGAGGACGGGTCATCAGACATCGAACGGACCGTCGCCGGAACCGCCTGGGCGGACGACGTGCTCAGCGCTTCGGGAAGCGGGTCGAGGAGACCTTCTGGAAGTAGCCGACCAGGGTGGCCACGGTCAGAGCCAACCCGCCGATAGCCAGCGGCACGGCCAACCAGTAGTGCCAGATCACGCCTGCGAACAAGTTCATGGGTTAGATCCTAGGGGTTTGGCCCCCGCCGGCATGAAGCCGATCGGCGGGAGGCGGTGGATGCTCGGCGAGCCCGCGCGGGGAATCGAACCCCGGACCTATTCATTACGAGTGAATCGCTCTTCCGACTGAGCTACACGGGCCTGTACCGGCCCCAAGGGGTCGGCTACCCGGGCAGCGTAACGGCCTGCCTACTCCTCGGGTCGCCCCTCGAACGTCTCCCCGGAGCTACCCGGACCCCTCTTCGGGGACGTCACCGGGTCGGACCAACGGCGCCCAGGCCAGCAGCAGGCGCTTCTCGCCCTTGGAGGCGAAACGCACCACCGCCTCGGCCCGATCACCGTCTCCGTGGACGGCCAGGACCACTCCATCGCCCCATGCCCGGTGGACCACATCGTCGCCGACCCGGAGGCCCAACTCATGTGCCCCCGATGAGGACTCCCCGGGGCTACGGGTAGATCCCCCATTGCTCGAACCCCCGCCGAACACCCGGCCGGATGGTTCGGCGTCACGATTGGAAGATCGTCGGGGGGCGCCCAACCAGTCGGTGTCAGCGGACCGCGACCTCGATGCACCGGCACCAGAACCCGGCCAGCTGTCATCCTTTCGCCGGTTGGCCTTTCGGGTTCCCTCGGCGTCGACCAGCAGCTCTGAGGGGATCTCGTCGAGGAACCGGCTGGGCGGGTTGTACTGGGTCTGCCCGTGAAGCATCCGGCTCCAGGTGTGAGTCAGCATGAGGCGCTCGCGGGCCCTGGTGATGCCGACGTAGGCCAGGCGCCGCTCCTCCTCGAGTTCTTCGGGGTCGCCGAGGGCCCGCACGTGGGGGAAGACGCCGTCCTCCATTCCCACGATGCACACCACCGGGTACTCGAGGCCCTTGGCGGCGTGCATGGTCATGAGTACGACCTGCCCGGGATCAGTATCACTGGCAGCTAGATCGCCACCTTCCGGGTCGCCGCCTTCAGTGTTCTGGGCAGGAAGGTCATCGGTGTCGGCCACGAGTCCCACCCGCTCGAGAAACTCGTCCACGTCGTCGAACTCGCTGGCCACCCCGACCAGTTCGGAGAGGTTCTCCAGACGACCCTCAGCCTCGATCGACCGATCAGCCCGGAGCTCTTCGAGGTAACCCGACCGCTCGAGGGCCACCTCGAGGATGGTGGCCGGACCGTCGTCGACCGCTTGGGCGAGGGCATCAACCAGTTCGAGGAACGAGCGAATACCGGTGGCGGCCCGTCCCAACACCCCGGCAGCCTCAGAATCACGCAGGGCGTCGACAAACCGGACGTCCTTGGACGCCGCGTGGGCGTCTAACCGGGCCACTGACGTGTTGCCTACCCCCCGCTTGGGCACGTTCAGCACTCGCTTGGCTGCCACCTCGTCGGCCGGGTTGGTAGCCAACTTGAGGTAGGCCATGGCGTCCCGAACCTCGCGGCGGTCATAGAAGCGAAGACCGCCTACCACCTTGTAGGGCACCCCCAACATGACCAGCTGCTCCTCGACGGCCCTGCTCTGGGCGTTGGTCCGGTAGAAGACGGCCATGTCGGTCCACGGCCGACCTCCGTCGTGCAGGCGCCGGAGTTGGCTGACCACCCAACGGGCTTCGTCATTTTCGTCGTCGGCTCGGAAGCGGGTGATCGGTTCACCCGAACCTGCATCGGTCCACAGTTCCTTGGGCTTGCGGCCCCCATTCCTGGTGATGACGGCGTTGGCGGCATCGAGGATCGTCTGGGTGGACCGGTAGTTCTGGTCGAGCACGACCACCGTGGCATCGGGGAACGAACGCTCAAACTCCAGGATGTTGCGGATATCGGCGCCCCGAAACCGGTAGATCGACTGGTCGCTGTCTCCCACCACGCAGACGTTGCGGTGACCCGATGCCAGCAGCATCACTAGGTCGTTCTGGACCACGTTGGTGTCCTGGTACTCGTCGACCAGGACGTGCTCGAAGCGCTGTCGGTAGTGGTCCAGAACATCGGGGTGCTCCCGGAGGAGGCGGACCGCGTTGCCGAGGAGATCGTCGAAGTCCATGGCCCCGGCCGCCAGCAGGCGAGCCTGGTAGTTGACGAAGACCTCGCCGATCCGCTTCTCGTACGGGCCCGTGGCGTGCTCCACGTACTGCCCTGCCGTGCGTCCCTCGTTCTTGGCCGCCGAGATCGCCGAGTGCACGGCTCGGGCAGGGAACCGCTTGATGTCGAGCCCCTGGTCGCGCACCACGTAGCCGGTGAGGCGCACCGCGTCTCCCTGGTCGTAGATGCTGAAACTGGATGGAAAGCCAAGGCGATCGCCGTCGCGCCGCAGGATCCGGACACACGCCGAATGGAAGGTCGACACCCACATGCGGTTGGCCACCGAACCGACCAGTTCGGCCACCCGCTCCTTCATCTCGCCGGCTGCCTTGTTGGTAAAGGTGATCGCCAGAATGGCGAACGGCGACACGTCCCGTTCACCGATGAGGTGGGCGATACGGCGGGTAAGAACCCGGGTCTTGCCTGATCCGGCACCGGCCACCACCAGCAACGGGCCCGTCAGATGGGTGACGGCGTCGAGCTGGTCGGGGTTCAGCCCCGATCCGGTGTCGGAACCGCCATCCGGCGCAGATTCGGGTTCTGAGAGGGCCATCGGCCGCACCCTACCGGTGCCCGGTGACGGCCTTCCGGGCCGATCCGGGTTCGGAGGGAACCGCCACCGAGCCTCCCTTCGGACCGGGCCACCGGCCTGTTCTATTGTGCGGGCCATGACTCGTTCCTTCCGTTTTAGCGTCCAGGCCTCGGCACCCCGCCCCGCAGCTGAATGGCGTGAACTCGGCCGCCGGGCCGAGGACCTCGGCTACTCAGCACTCTCGGTCTCGGACCACCTCGACGCCGAGATGGCCCCGCTGATCGCCTTGGCTGTGACTGCCGAAGCCACACGAGATCTGCGACTGACCACCCTCGTGCTGGGCAATGACTTCCGGCACCCGTTGTTCCTGGCCAAGCAGGCCGCCACGCTGGACCTTCTCTCGGACGGCCGCCTGGAGCTGGGGCTGGGAGCCGGATGGAAGACCAGTGACTACGACCAGTCAGGGATTTCGCTGGATTCACCGGGTGTGCGAATCGCCCGCCTCGCCGAGTCCGTCGAGATCCTGAAGCGCTCCTTCGCCGAGGGGTCGTTTGACTTCGACGGCGAGCACTACACGGTGCGCGAACACGACGGGCAACCCACCTGTATCCAGTCGCCCCATCCGCCGTTCCTGCTGGCCGGGGGTGGAAAGAAGATGCTCTCGCTGGCTGCCCGGGAAGCTGACATCGTGGGCGTCAACGCCAACATGGCCGCCGGGGTCATCGACCAGCGGGCCGGCGCGTCGGCAACCGTGGAGGCAACCGACGAAAAGTTGGGCTGGATCCGCGAGGCGGCCGGCGACCGGTTCGAGGACATCGAACTCCAGACCCGAGTCCACATGTCCCAGATCACGGACGACCCGATCGGCCTGGCTGAGTTGATGGCCCCGGCTCTCGGACTGGACGCCGAGGCGGCGCTGTCGTCACCTCACGTGCTGATCGGTTCCACCGGCCAGTGCGTCGAAACGCTGCTGGCCTGGCGCGAGCGGTGGGGCCTGACCTACATCGGCCTCAACGAAGATTCGATGGTCGAGTTCGGACCCGTGGTCGAGGCCCTGGCCGGCGTCTGATCTTGGTGGTCGGGCCCGCCCACCAGAAACCGCCCATCTGAGCCCGACTACCAGAGTTGATCTGTGTAGCGGTCGGTACCGACCACGGTGCGCAGAAACGGTGATGCCGACGTGACCCTGCCCAGTCCAGAGGCCTCGAGGCGAGCCGCGTAATCCACGAAACGGTCCCAGCAGTCCCGCGGGTCGGTCTCCACGAAGAACAACTGCATCGTGGCCTCCGGCCCGATGGGTGGCGAGCCCAGATCCATGGGTGCGTTGTCGGTCATCTCGTCGCGGGGCACGGCCGCCCACTGGGCGCACGACGCCACAGGCCCGTCGGCCATGAGGCCGGGCAGGCCCTCGCCGTCTAGCCAGGCGGACAGGTCGTCGCCGGCGGTTCCATCGGGGGGCTCGACCACCGGTTCCACAACCACGGAGACCAGTGCGGCGTAGTGGTGGTCGAGGGCCACGTCGACGGGGACCGGATCGGCGTCGCGGTATCGGTTAGAGCGGTGCTTGTAAAGGACAGTGTGGGCGTGGCGCCGCTCCTGGAAGCCTCGGCCAGCCATGTAGAGCTTCACCACTTGGTCGGCACCCCAGGCGAAGTGGTCGTCGTGGTGGCCGTTCTCCACCCAGTAGACAGCCAGGTACGAGCCTCGGTCCACCGGTTTGTTGACCGAGTTGTCCTCAACGGGGAACCGCAGGTCCTTCATGGCCCGGGTGGCCACCCAGCGGCTTCCGGCAAAGCACCACGGCCCGGTCATACAACCGCCGTAGAAGTGGTCGCGCTCGTACCACCGGTTGTAGGCCACCTCGTAGCCCTTCTCGGGGTCTACCAGCGTGTAGAGCATGCTGCCCGCCGTCACGAGGTGCATGGGACCCATCTCGGGATCGTGGTTGTCGTCGGTCATGGATTGGTCTCCGGATCAGTTCAGCGGGGTTCGATGAGGATGGACGCGGTGGCCCGGCCGACCCGACCGTCCAGGTCGTAGAGCACGGCCTCGGACAGGCCGATGCCGTCACCGTCGTTCTTGTGGAGTCCCCGGATGCCGACCCAGTCTCCTACCGGGTCACGGAACGCGGTGACCGCGAGGTCGGCGTTGATGGTGGTCCATTCTTCGGGCGAGAGGTACTGGGCCGCCATGGAAGCCATGTCGGCCACCGTGGCCAGACGCACGAAGGCACTCGTTGGGCGCCCCTCGACCATCGTGTTGTGCATGCGTAGCCAGACCAGACCCGGTGCACCATCGCGGTACTCCCCGGTCCGACGGAACTCCACGGCCTGCAGGAAGGCCGGCACACCGATGCCGAACATGGTCAACAGAACCGGCTCGTCGGGCACCGGATGGGGCTCGTCGTCGGAATGTGCCGTCTTGTTCGGGTCAACGGGATTGGGCGTGTCCGAGACCCGCATCCTGAGTGAGGTGGCTCGGGCCACCTCCCGATCCTCGCCATCGAACAACGAGGCCCGCACGACCTGGATGCGACGGCCCGACCGAAGCACCTCGACCTCGGGGCGTAGCGGCGTCATGGGCGCGCCACGCATCATGTCCACGGTGTGGCGGGCCGTGCGCATGGGCGACGGGGCGGGCACCGCCTCGACCAGGTGGGCCAGGACCCCCGAGATCGGTCCGCCATGTTGGATCGTCGGATCCCACGGGCCGCCGGTCAGCCGACCGGGAATGAGCAGGCCGTCCTGTTCGGCGTAGAACGGCTCGTCGGAGTACGCGTGGTCCGTCTGGGCTGGTTTCCCGGTCACCGTCAGATCATGCCGTCCGGCCGAGCAGCGACAGGAGTCGGACACCCGCCGGTGCACCGTCGGGCGGCATGACCGTCGGACCGAAGTGGCCCGAGAGCGCGTCTGAACCAGCCAACGGCATCCAGAAGTCGAGGCACCGTTCGGCCAGGGCCTCGGGCAGCGCGATATCGGTTCCGCACGCCCGGGCTAGGTCCCAACCGTGGACGAGGTTCTCGGTCACCCGGAAGCCGATGATCACCGCGCCGGGCAGCTCGCCCACCGCGTAGGGGTGCATGGCGTCGAGCACACCGTCGACCGAAGCCGACTCGATGGCTGCCAGCACCGTGCCCCTCCAGGCGGCCATGGGGTTGAGTCCCAGGATCGACGGGTCGGCTTGGGACTCCCATGCCCCACCGTCGCGGAGCACCCGTGTGACCAGCGCCTCGCCGGTGACCACGTGGGCGACCAGCATGCGGACGTCCCAGTCAGGGCACCCAGTCTCGGCCATCCAGTCCAGTTCGGTTACCTCGGCGAGGCGTTCTCCGAAGAAGGCGCACGCCGAGGTGTAGGCGGCGAGGGTGTCAGTTCGTTCGCCGTCGGTCAACGGGCCCGGGCTCACTCCCACTCGATGGTGCCGGGCGGTTTGGACGTGATGTCGTAGGCCACCCGATTGACGCCGTCGACCTCGTTGATGATGCGGTTGGACATCTTCTCGAGCAGGTCATAGGGCAGTCGGGCCCAGTCGGCCGTCATGGCGTCCTCGCTGGTGACCGCTCGGATGATGATCGGTTTGGCGTAGGTGCGCTCGTCGCCCAAGAAGCCCACAGACCCGATGTCGGGGAGCACGGCGAAGGCCTGCCAGACCTCGCGCTCCAAGCCGGCGCTACGAACCTCCTCGCGGACGATCAGGTCAGCGGCCTGAAGGATGGCCGTGGCCTCCGGGGTGACCTCGCCGATGATGCGTACACCGAGGCCGGGACCGGGGAACGGTTGGCGCCAAACGATCTCGTCGGGCAGCCCCAACTCGGAGCCCACGGCCCGCACCTCGTCCTTGAACAGGTTGCGAAGCGGCTCAACGAGGGCGAAGTTCATGTCGTCGGGCAAACCACCTACGTTGTGGTGGCTCTTGATCTTGGCCGCATCCTTGGTGCCCGACTCGATGACGTCGGGGTACAGCGTCCCCTGGACGAGGAAGCGGGCGTCGGTGATCCCGCCCGAGGCATCCTCGAAGATCCGGATGAAGAGTTCGCCTATGGCCTTGCGCTTGCCCTCCGGATCGGTGACCCCGGCCAGCTTTTCGAAAAAGCGGTCGGCGGCCCGCACGTGGATGAGTTCGATGCCCTGAGTCTTCTGGAAGGTCTCGACGACCTGCTCGCCCTCGCCGGCTCGCATGAGGCCGGTGTCAACGAACACGCAGGTCAGTTGATCCCCGATGGCATTGTGCACCAGCGCGGCGGCGACCGCTGAGTCGACGCCACCGGACAGCCCGCAGATGGCCTGTCCGGTGCCCACCTGTTCGCGGATGGCATCCACCGACGAGTCGATGACCGAGGCCATCGTCCAATCCCCGGCACAGCCGCACACGTCGCGGACGAAGCGGCTGAGCAGATCCTGGCCGCATGGCGTGTGATGGACCTCGGGGTGGAACTGGACGGCGTACAAGCCGGCGTCGGGCGCCTCAAAGGCGGCCACCGGGGCGTCGGGCGACGAGGCGGTCACCGCGGCGCCGGCCGGCGGCTCGGTGATGGCGTCGAAGTGGCTCATCCAGACTGGATGGGTGCCGGTTCCAGCGTCAACCAGCAGGGCGCCTGGTTCGGCAACGGTCAGGTCGGTGCGGCCGTACTCTCCCCGCTCGTTGCGACCCACCGTGCCGCCACGCTGGTGCGCAACGAGTTGGGCTCCGTAGCAGATGCCCAGGATGGGCACGCCGAGGTCGTAGACGCCGGGGTCGATGCGCGGGGCGCCGGCCACGTGGACCGAAGCCGGCCCGCCACTGAAGATGATCCCGGACGGTGCCCGGGCGGCGAACTCCTCGGCCGTCAGGTCGTGGGGGACGATCTCGCTATAGACGTCGGCTTCGCGTACCCGTCGGGCGATGAGTTGCGCGTACTGAGCCCCGAAGTCGACGACCAGGATGCGGTCGTTGGCGTGGGCCCTCCCACCAGGGATCTTGGTCACTGGGTCGGAGCGGTAGGCCTAGTGGCCCATCCCGACGCCCTGGGACTTCTGCAACGCCTTGCCCTCGGTCTGGAGCGCCGGGGCCACCATGACCTCGGCCTTCTGAAACTCCTTCACGTCGACGTAGCCGCAGGTCGCCATCGAGGTACGCAGTCCTCCGAACAGGTTCAGTTTGCCGTCGTTCTCGTTGGCCGGGCCGAGGAGGATCTCCTCCAGCGTGCCCCGGGTAGTGGTCTGGACTCGGGCGCCGCGCGGCAGCGTCGGATGGAAGGTGGCCATCCCCCAGTGGTAGCCGTGGCCGGGCGCCTCGCTGGCGGCGGCCAACGGCGAGCCGATCATCACAGCGTCGGCGCCACACACGATGGCCTTGGAGATGTCGCCCCCGGTAGCCATGCCGCCATCAGCGATGACTTGGCAGTAGACGCCGGTCTCGTCGAGGTGGCGCATACGGGCCGCCCGAACGTCGGCGATGGCTGTGGCCTGCGGAACGCCGAGGCCGAGCACCCCGCGGGTGGTACAGGCGTGGCCGGGTCCGACGCCGACCAGCACACCGGCCGCCCCGGTACGCATCAGATGGAGGGCCGCCTTATTGGTGGCACAGCCGCCCACGATTACTGGGATATCTAGTTGACGGATGAACGTCTTGAGGTTCAGCGGTTCAACGGTGGACGACACGTGCTCGGCCGACACGACAGTGCCCTGGATGACCAGCATGTCGGGCTCGCCGGCCAAGATCTCGTCCAGCAGGGCATTGGTGCGCTGTGGTGTGACCGACACGCACGACACGACCCCGGCGGCGTTGATCTCGCGGATCCGCTCGGTGACCAGGCCGGGGATGAGGGGCTGCTGGTTAAGCTCTTGCATCCGCTTGGTGGCCTTTTCGGTCGGCAGTTCAGCGATCTCGGCAAGGACGGAATCGGCGTCCTCGTAGCGGGTCCACAGGCCCTCAAGGTTGAGCACGCCCACGCCGCCCAGGCGGCCAATCTCGATAGCGGTGGCTGGGCTGACCACGCCATCCATGGCTGACGCCATGAGAGGTAGCTCGAACCGGTAGGCATCGATCTGCCAGGAGATGTCGACGTCCTCGGGGTCGCGTGTGCGGCGGCTGGGGACGATGGCGATGTCGTCGAACCCGTAGGCCCGTCGTCCGCTCTTGCCCATCCCGATCTCAATCTCGGCCATGGTCACTCCCTGCCGAAGGTAATCGACTCCGCCCGGACGAGCCTCGGCGCTAGCCCCCGGAAAGAGTCGATTCTAGTCACGTGTGTCCCCGTCCGAAGGGGGACGCCAACCGTCATTTCGGGGCCCGCCAACGGGTACCGGTCAGGCCAGTTCGTCGAGTAGGTCGGCCAGTTCGGTGACGTGTTCAGCGGTGGTCCAGGTTCCGCCCACGGCCACCCGCAGCACGTACCGGTCGTCCAGGCGGGTGTGGGTCAGGAAGGCCCGACCGGAACCGTTGACGGCAGCCAGGAGGCGTTCGGAGGCCTCGTCGCCGTCGACGTGACGGAGGCACACCAGACCGAGGGACAGGGGTGCCACCAACTCGAGAGCCGGGTTGGCAGCCATCCGGTCGGCCAGGTCAGCCGCTGCCGCCACGTGGGCCCTGATGTGGGCTCGGAGGCCCTCTATCCCATAGGAGCGCAGCACGAACCACAGTTTGAGGGCCCGGAAACGGCGGCCCAGGGGCACCTGCCAGTCGCGGTAGTCGACCACCTCGCCGGCGTCGCTGGCCGCGTTGCGGAGGTAGTCCGGGACGATGGACAGCGAGCCGACTAGTGGCGCAGAGTCAGCCACGTAGAACGCCGAGCAGTCGAAGTTGGTGAGAAGCCACTTGTGGGGATTGAAGCAGTAGCTGTCGACCCGATCCAGGCCATCCAGCAGGTGCCGGTGCTCGGGGCACACGGTGGCCGACCCAGCCCACGCTGCATCCACGTGCACCCACGCCCCCAACGGTTCGGTGATGTCGCAGACCCGGGCCACCGGGTCGATGGCTCCTGACGACGTGGTGCCCACCGTGGCGACGACCAGGCACGGCAGGAGGCCCTCGGCCACGTCGGCGGCCACCATGTCGGCCAGAGCATCGGCATCCATGGCGAAGTCAGCGTCGGTGGGCACGGCCCGCAGTTGCTCGCGGGCGAACCCCGCCACCAGGACGTCCTTTTCGATCGACGAGTGGGCCTGGGCCGACGTGTAGATCCGCATTCTTGGCAGTTCGGCGGCACCCCCCGACCGGTCGCGGGCGGCAAGCACGGCACATAGCGACGCCGACGAGGCCGAATCCTGGATCACGCCACCACCGGGACCGGAGGAATGGAACCGGTCGGGAAGTCCGCAGGCCTCGATCAGCCAATCCAGGACCAAGGTCTCCAGCTCGGTGCAGGCCGGACTAGTCGACCACATCATCCCCTGTACGCCGAGGCCAGCCGAGAGCAGTTCGCCGAGGATGGCCGGTGGGGAGGAATTGGCCGAGAAGAACCCGTAGAAGCCGGGATGCTGCCATTGGGTAGTGGCCGGAGCGATGAGACGATGGACGTCGCCCAATAGATCAGCGAACGGCTCTCCGGTCATGGGTGGTGAACCCGGCAGCGATCGGTAGACCTCGCCGGGAGCCACATCGGACACGATCGGTCGGGCGTGCCCCCCATCGCGGTGATCGTCCAGGAAGTCCGCAATCCAGTCCACGGCGGCTCGTCCGGCGGCCCGGAACTCCTCGGACGTCATGTGTTTGGGGCCAGCCACGGATCCTCCTTCAATCGCATCGGTCATCGAGCCATCCTCATGAATCGGCCCGGTAGTTCCGGTGGTCGTCCACCCCGAGAGCAACGGCCAACAACTGGCGAAGCATGGCTGCCGTGGCGCCCCAAACAGTATCGCCGACCAGTTCAAAGAAGGTAATGATCCAAGGCTCTCCGTAGCGTGACCACTCCTCTTCCCGGTACACCTCATCGAGCAGTAGTTCGGACAATGGAACGTGGAGAACAGCCTCCACCTCGTCGGGATTGGGCACGAGGTTTGGTGGCCCGTCAAGAACGGCCACGTAAGGATGAATCAGGCTTCGACTACCCACTGTTACCAGGGGGTCCAGACGACCCAGCAGCCGGACGTCGGCCGGGTCCAGAGCAACCTCCTCGGTGGCTTCACGAAGGGCAGTGGCCCAGAGGTCGGGGTCTGTCGGATCATGGCGTCCACCGGGAAACGAGACCTCATGAGTGTGACTATCCAAATGCGGTGACCGGCGCGTCAGAACCACATGCGGTCCACCTCTGATTGGGTCGTCGTAGAGGGCG